>QNER01000139.1 GCA_003646175.1 Candidatus Parabeggiatoa sp. nov. 1 | reverse complement strand
TTTTAGGTTTTTTTATCCGTTTATTTCGAGTATCCGTTGTACTACTTTGATAAAATCAGTTAGCTATTCGTTACGATATGGCATTGAGGCGTTGCCCCTGGGGTTTAATAATACGCACCTTCGGTGCTAAGTTTTAAAGCCCCAACGGGGCGAGATTAATATAGCCAGGGGCAACGCCCCTGGAACTTCCCTTTGGTGCGATATTAATATAGCCAGGGGCAACGCCCCTGGAACTTAAAGGAAACAACATGAAAGCAGACGCAGAAATTTTAGAACGGCTTTACACTGCCGAAAGTCCCCAAGAAATCGCTGAGATTTATAGTCAGTGGGCAAAAACTTATGATGAAGGTTTGAATGAAGGCTCCGGTTATGTAGCACCACAGTGGTGTTTGAAACTGTTGGAAAAATATGTGCCCTCTAAAGATGTTCGTTTGTTAGATGCGGGTGCTGGCACCGGGTTATTTGGGCAACTGCTCCAACAACGTGGCTATCAGAGCGTGGTGGGTATAGATATCTCAGAAGGTATGCTGGAAGAGGCACGGAAAAAGAATGCCTATACCGAACTCCATCAGAAAATATTGGGTGAACCACTTGGTTTTCCCAGCGATTGTTTTGATGCCACCATCAGTGTTGGCGTTTTCTCTCCGGCACAAGGCCCTAGCAGTGCTTTTGATGAATTGATCCGCATTACCAAGCCGGGTGGATATATTATGTTTACCTTACGTCATGAATTTTATGAAGACAGCAAATTTGGCTTTAAACCAAAGCAGTTAGAACTTGAAGCCGCTGGGAAATGGACTTTGGAAGAAAAAACCGAAAAATTCCAAGGTTTGCCTAAAGGCGATCCTGATTTGTTTTATAACGTTTGGGTATATAAAGTGAATTAAGTTTCCACTATCGACTCAATCAGTTTACCTTAAAAGGTAGTCCCCTAAAAGAGATTGGAGTTCAAAGCGAAGCTTTGTGCGAATCCTGACAAAGCGCAGCGAAGGACTCCATAAATAAAGACTAAGAACAATGGACTTTTATATCACACTTTTCAGTTTTTCCATTTTTATTGTGGTTTTCCTCTGGGTGGGTGCGTTGGCTGCCAAAACGGCCAATAACACCGATGCCGATTATTTATTGGGAAACCGTTCCTTTGGAAAGTACGTTATTGGACTGAGCGCAGGTGCCACTGGGAACAGTGGCTGGATTATGATAGCTGGTGTGGGAATGGCTTATTCAATGGGCATTTCAGCTTTGCTCATGGTGATAGCGACTTTTTTGGGCGAATTAACTTTTTGGACTTTTTTCCCAAAGAAAGTCAACCAAATCTCCGTCGCTCAAAATTCACAAACCATTCCTGAATTCTTGGGTGTCCCGTTCAAAAAAGCGCAAGCTCGGCGAATGATTACTTTTATTGTGGCCCTTATCACAGTTGTGTTTCTGGGCGCTTATACGGCCGGTCAATTTTCCGCGGCTTCCAAAACGCTTGAGGTTTTTTTTGGACTTGAGTCTTCGATAGGTGTCATCATCGCTGCGGCTGCTATTCTGATGTACTGCGTTACTGGTGGGATAAGGGCATCGATCTGGACTGATGTGGTGCAAGCTTTTGTGGTGATATTTGTTTCTGTTGGGATGCTAGCAACGGCCATTATAGCAGGCGGTGGTGTTTCAGAAATTATCTCAGCATTGAACCAAATTGATCCTGAACTGACCAATATCACTGCCGGCTTTAGCGGTTGGCTTCTAGTGGCCTACCTTTTCGGATTTTTATTTTATGGTTTCGGCTTTGATATCAGTCAGCCTCAAGTGCTTGTCAGACTGATGGCGGGACGCAGTCCTGAAGAGGTTAAACAAGCGAAGTGGGTATACTTAGGTTACGTTTATTTTACTTGGACGGCTATGGCTTTATTTGGCGTTATTTGCCGCGTATTAATCCCGGAACTTGACGATCCTGAACAAGTGTTGCCTTTTTATGCGATGCAAAATTTTCATCCGGTGTTAGTGGGTATCGTGTTGGCCGGTGTCTTTTCTATCATAGCCTCTACAGCGGATTCTCTACTTCTCGTTTGTTCGAGTGCGTTGGCGAGAGACATTTCCCCAACTTTATATCGTAAAATGTCGAACCAATATGGTGTGAGATACGAGCAAGCCATGACATTATTGGTAGGTATTCTAGCCGTCATCGCCGCTCTTTCTATTTCTGGCACAGTGTTTTCGGTGATTCTGTTTGCAATCGGGGCGTTGGCAAGTTCGCTGGGGCCGGCTATGCTGATTACTTTAATCAAAAGGCGCACTCATTATGTCGCTTTGAGTCTGACAATGTTAGCCGGTCTGATGACAGCCATTATTTGGCGCGTTTTGGGATACAGTGGGATGGTTTATGAAATATTCCCGGGCTTTGTGGTTGCGTTGTTAGTGCATGAATTGTTAATGGTGAGTATTTTTTCTGGAAGACGGTTATCCGCTTCGTGAGGTATTTTTCTTGTTTCCACGCGCAGGCACAATATCGTTAGACATAAGTATTGTAGGGTGGGCAAGGTTTTTTTTGCCCACCTTAAAAATCTTAAATGGCGGGCAAAAAAAGACTTTGCCCACCCTACGTTTTGACTACCTTTTGACTTATGTATAACGATGAGCGTGCCAGCGCGTGGGAACCACCACACAGATCACAATTTTGACGTTTTGGTGCCTTGAAAACCCGCGAGAATATTGGAATCATAAGAAAACATCAGATTGTTTTTCTCCCGATTTCTTTTTAAAGCCAATCGGATCAGTTCCGTTGTCAAATCGGTGAATGATTTGCCTGACGCTTCCCATAAATAAAAAGACAATGAACCCGGCATCGTATTTATTTCATTGACATACACACGGGAATTGTCATTATCCACCAAGAAATCGACGCGAGCCACACCACAACCATTGACTAACTGAAAGGTTTGTTTCGCCAATTCTTTGATTAATTCAGTCGTGTCTTCAGGAATATCGGCCGGCAGTTTTCTTTTGGCACCGCTCATGCCGGTTGTCTTCTGATGATCGCTGATATATTTATCCTGAAAGCTCAAAAGGGCATCCCCACTGATAGGTTCTTCGCAAACCGAAACTTCTGTCTTGTCATAGTCACCTAAAACAGAACAGTTGATTTCCGTCAGATTGGATACCGCAGCCTCAATCAGTAATTGCTGGGAAAAACGTCTGGCAATTTCAACCGCTTCTTCCAATTCCTGCCTATTATTCACCTTCGAGATACCAATACTGGAACCCAACGTCGCTGGCTTGACGATCAGCGGATAGGTTAATTTCTCCGCGCGTTCTATCAAGCTGTCTTTATTCTTCAGCCATTCTTTGGTATAAAACCAAACGTGATTTACAATCGGAAAACTGGCGGATTTCAACATCTGTTTCATCACAATTTTGTTCATGCCCACCGCTGAGCCCAGAACATCGCACCCCACATAAGGCAGGTTGATCAATTCAAACAGCCCTTGTATCGCGCCATCTTCTCCATGAGTCCCATGAAATATCGGAAAAGCCACATCAATTTGATTGATGACCTGCTTTTTAAATAGCCGAATAGGATAATTGAGAAGAAGAGGTTGATCTGAATTCACCGGCAGTAGGATTTGTTGACACTTGGCGAGTAATTTGTCTATATCCTTGTAATTTGCCATGTTTAACAGCGGTTCCCCAGTGTACCAAACCCCTTGTTTGGTGATATAAATGGGAATCACGTTGTACTTCTGTTTATCTATCGCATTTATCGCTTGAATGGCGGAGATAATCGAAACTTCGTGTTCGACAGAGCGCCCACCAAAAAAAACACCCACTTTGATTTTCATTATGGTTTTTCCTCTATATCCAAGATAAATCTGGCCGACTCCTGTACAAGGTTCGCCTTGTACTCCTGTTAATAAAACAATTAAGCCTTAGCAAAAAAATCAGCAATCACTTTGTAATCCTGTTTATCAATGATGGATTTAATGAGTTCTCGGTTTAAATTCAGGTAATCATGAACCAAAACATTGCGAAGACCAATGATTTTTTTCCAAGTGACTAATTCTTGGGCATTTAAAATATTTAAATCAACTAATTTTTCAAAGGCTTGGTACGCATCACTTGGAATAGCGACGGCTGTTTTTTTAACGCGTTGTTTGGCATAGCCTATCGCGGCTTCAATTAAAATGTGTAGCAAACGTTCAGCGGCGCGATATTCCAAACGTGTCCATGTTCTTGATGTACTAATAGCTTGCAATTCTTCTAGTTCTTCAAGACATTGCTTGACATGTTCTAAAATTGATTCTTGATAGTTGTCGCCAAATCTATCCATAATGTCTCCTGTGCCACAAAATATCGATTTCCATTCTGCTACTGATGCGTTGTTCTTCTTTGAACGCACGTTGGGTGTTGTCTTGATAAATAATATATCCGGTTGTAATCACTTCCCAAGCGAAAGGAATTGGGACTAAATTGATATCAACTGGTGAAAGTTTTTCAGTCGGTATTTTTAATGCGTTTGCCCAATCAATCGCGAGCATTGCTGGACGCAAATGTCGTGTCACCGGATCTTCTGGAAAGGAAATAAAAGCGATAGCTATATCATAATCACTATTAATATGTTGTTGTTGCAAAGCGTGAGAGCCATAAAGCCACATCACAGCGATGTCTTGATGAGAGTGTGCCCATTGAACCATTTTATTTATAATAGGATTTATCAGCATAACATTTTCAATCAGTTAGAAACCTTCAAGGTTTTGGAAACCTTGAAGGTTTTGCCCTGCACAACGCTCGATCGAGAGTCAATCTGGACAACCATAAAGGATTGCCCCTACATCTCGTGGGCAATCCCTCGCGGTTGCCCCTTTCATTTAACGGCCATAAACAATCTCAAATCGCGAATAGCAAACAACAGCCTTCGCATTTCTAATTTAACGGCCATGAAAAAATATCAAATCGCGAATAGCGAATAGTGCCTTCGCATTTATAAAATAATTTAACGGCCATGAGCAATCTTAAATCGCGAATAGCAAATAACCAGAATAAAACCAAAATAACTACAAGGATTGTATATAAGAATGGATTTAATCAACACTAATTTATGGGTTTATAAAATTGATTGAAGTGATTGATGAGTCAATCCTAATCCTTTATTATAGACAATCCTTGTAGTTATTTAGCACGACACAGGAACACGCCGACGTAGACGATTAGTGAATAAAACCAAAATAACTACAAGGATTGTATATAAGAAGGGATTTTTGAGAGACGAATTTATGGGTTTGTCAAATTGATTGAAGTGATTGATGAGTCAATCCTAATCCTTTGATTTGAAATTAAATTATTTCAATACCAAGTTGTACTTCAATTTCACTCGTTATAAGTATCCGGTAAATCATTTTCAAACAAAACCACATCGCCCGCCTGAGCCACAATTTGTAAATGTTGCATCGCATCACTAAAATCTTTAGCAACGTAGTATTTTTCACCGGCATAATGTTGGGATTGCAATCCTTCTTGGATAGGTGCCGTTTGCTTTTGCCCCACTAAAATAATGTAGTCGCAAACCGCCGCGGCATCAATACCAAAGGCTTTATTCAGCTCATATTCCTTAGCACCCAATTCCACCATACCCGGTGTCACCAATATTTTTTGATGCCCGACTAGGTTTTTCAAAACCGCCAACGCCATTTTTGCGCCCATTGGATTAGAATTAAACGCATCATCAATAATCGTCACATTGTTTAAAGAACGTTTGAGTTCTAAGCGATGAGGTATCGGCACCAAATTTTTGACCACATAAGAGATAATCTCCCTGTCAACGCCTAATTCACAGGCGCAAGCAACTGCGGCCAGAATATTATAAATATTGTACTGACCTAATAGTTTGGTTTGCAACACAAAACGGCTACCATCCGGTTGACAAACTGTAAAAGTCTGGCCTTCTGAAGTCAATTGCAAGTTTTCCGCAGCATAATCTAAGCCTGCTGAATTAATACCATAGTGAATGGTTTTAACCTGTGCCGGCTGAGGTAATGCTCGGATATGTTCATTGTCCCAATTTAAAAACGCGATGCCATTGTCTGGCAACGATTCCACCAATTCATTTTTAGTGCGCTTGATAGTTTCAAGACTTTTGAACGTTTCTAAATGTTGTTCTCCTATCGCCGTTAATATCCCCAGCCGTGGCGACACCAAATGGCAGAGTTCTTTAATATCTCCCTTCTGCTTGGCACCCATCTCTGCGATAAAAATGTCATGAATGGGCTTGAGTGAAGTTCTGATCACTTTCGTGATGCCCATCGGCGTATTGTAGCTTTCCGGTGTCATCAGCACATTAAATTGTTCGGACAGTATTTTACTGAGAATATATTTGGTGCTGGTTTTCCCAAAACTGCCGGTAATCCCAATCACTGCCAAATTGGGCATCTCTTTAACAAGCCGTTTAGCATCATGGTAATACCAACGGTTAATCGCTTGTTCTAAAGGCGCAATCAGCAAGTTACCGATTAACACGAGGCTAACAGAAAACACACTTAACAACGTCAAAAAAGTAAAAACGGTGAAACTGACAAAAACCGTGTTCGCATACCATAAGGTGTAAAAAGCCACCGCAGATAAAGCCATCAGTAGCACAACTGTTGCTACAAAAAGCCTTTGAACGCGACTTGTCCACACGAATTTTTTCTTTTCTGGACTATCACTTCTCGTCAAGAATAAGAATAAATAGCTTGCTGTCCAAACTAAGCCGGCAATCATGCTTAATTCAAACAACAACAAGGGCAGGGCAACGCCCGGCAAAAAATCGGTTGGACGTATAATCCGTGAGTAGTTTTTATGAACCCATCTCAAATAGCGGCTATTGCGATAGGAGTTCAATTGCAAAATATGCAGCGCCTTTTTGAGTGTCCACAATGTATAGGCAAAATGGATTATAAACGACAGTAATATAACAAGTTTAATCATGGTTTAAATTAACAGAATCTCAAGTACAACGAATCCCATAAATCAACGAATTAAAAATAAACCGCAATAAAGGATAATGAATTTGGGAATGAAGGAATAAATAACGGCATATTAACTTTGTCGTTTTTCGTACAAGGTTCGGCCGTTTTTGGTACAAGGTTCGCCTTGTACTCCTGTGAATCTTCGGCCGTTTTTGGTACAAGGTTCGCCTTGTACTCCTGTGAATCTTCGGCCGTTTTTCGTACCAGGTTCGCCTTGTACTCCTGTGAATCTTCTGCGATCCCCTTGGAGCGATCCCTTTCTCCTACACTAAGTTGCACCATCACCTCATATCAGCGCGTGGTTCTAAAGGTAATTCTTGTGCCATTTTGCGATAAAACGCTCTGGCAGCCTCAGTGTTGGCTTTAGGTGTGACAATTTGGAGTACAACGTAATGTTCACCGGGCGGGCTGCCGGGAAAACCACGACTTTTGAGACGTAACTTTTGTCCCGATTGTGAACCTGCCGGTATTTTCATGTCAACTCGCCCGCCTAAAGTAGGCACCGCGACTGTGCTACCTAAAGCCGCTTCCCAAGGCGTGATGGGCAGAGTCAGATAAATATCCCGTCCTTCGGCTCGGTAAAGACGATGCGGTTTAAATTCAATTTCTAAATATAAATCGCCATTAATACCGCTGCCCATGCCCGTTGTGCCTTGTCCACTAAGACGAATTTTTTTGCCTTGGACAATCCCTTGTGGCACCTTTACATTTAAAGTACGTGTTTTGGTGACAATTCGCCCATTGCCATCCATTTCAGGCATTTGCACTTGTATGGTTCGAGTTGTGCCCTGATAGGCATCTTCAAGACTGATTGCAATTTTTGAGTGTTGATCTTCGCCATTGGTGCTGCGAAACTGGCTATGGCGCGTATGGCGACGGTTTTGTGTCCGCCCACCAGTAAATAGCCCTTCAAAAAGATCACTAAAATCAAAACGAGCATTAAAGCCGCCACCCCCAAAGTCAAAGCTGGAATTCCAGCCCGGCGGTGGACGAAATTCTTCACCAGCTCGCCAGTGCGTCCCTAATTGATCATAAGCGGCACGTTTTTGCGGATCCTTCAACACTTCATAAGCTTCCCCTATTTCTTTAAAACGTTGTTCCGCTTTTGGTTCTTTACTGACATCGGGATGGTATTTACGGGCATACTTGCGGTAAGCACGTTTAATCTCATCTTGGCTGGCATTACGCGATACATCTAAAGTTTTGTAGTAATCTTTATATTCCATGTTTAAATTTTCCCTGGTTCCCTTGCGAGAGCTCAGTCAGTTAGAAACCTTCAAGGTTTTAGAAACCTTGAAGGTTTTGCCCAGAAACCTTCAAGGTTTTGCCCTAGTAGTTTGCACAGTCCAAACTAAATATTTGCTCCAATTGAACTCGAACGCTCCAACCATCGCGACGATTAGACTCTGTGAAAATAAATATTTTAGATTTCAAGAGAACTTATTTTGGTAATTGGTAATTACCTTGGAGCGAGCCCCTCCCTTTTCGCTCGCACCGAATGGCTATCCCCTTCAAGCAGAAGTAATATTTTTGCGTGTGAGACACAAACAAGTGCGGTTGCAGCCTTGTTTCTGTGCTGTATGCAGGGCACTGTCAGCATCAGAAATCAGGGTAGCCAAAGTCGTTTCAGCACTACCTTCGGAAGAGGTTAGGCCAATACTAACAGTGATATCCACTTCTTCCGGTTTGAGTGTCATTATTTTATGGCGTAAATCTTCTGCAATCACCTTGCCCTTATCAAGCGCACTATCAGGCATGAGTATCGTAAATTTTTTACCCATAAAACGGGCGATTATCGCTTCTTTGGGAAAAAAGTTGATGAGAAACTGGCTGAACAGATGTAGTACATGATCCCCTATTATGTGCCCTTTAATATCATTGATTTTTTCAAAATGATCAATATCGACCATCATTAGACAAACTTTCGGCTGCTTTTTGATTAATGTTTTTCCCTCTTCCAGCAAAAACTTTTTGTTGTGCACCCCTGTTAGGCTATCAGTCGTTTCTAAATGGTAAATATTATTAGAATAGCGTTTGAGTACGTTGTATTGATGTTTGACTAACAATAACGATTTCACGCGGGCGATTAACACTTCTTCTATGACGGGTTTGGTGACGAAGTCGTTGGCTCCCGCATGGAAAATTTCCGCCTGACATTTTTCATTATCTTCAATGGTAATCACCAAGACGGGCATTTCTTGGCGCGAACAATGCAACTGAGTCCGAATCGCATACAATAAATCCCCCCCCGTCATTTGTCCCTCAAGGAAAAAATCGGCAAAAACAATGTCAAATTCTTCACATCCCTCGGCATTATCATCTGCATTCTCTGCCTTCTTGAGCAGTGCCAGTGCTTCTTCACCACTTGTGGCATGCGTAATATACAGCCCATGTTTTTCCATAAGCGTTTGAGTGGTTTGCGCGGTGCTTAGACTATCTTCAACGTATAGCACTCGGCCCACGAGTCCTGAATGTCGTTGCGAAACATCTTTGATAAATTCAACTAAATGCTTATAGCCCAATGATTTATTGAAATAATCCGTCACGCCCGCCGAAAATCCTTCACGCAGTAAGCGCCGATCCGCATCGCTAGAAACCACAATCACTGGGGTGAGATGTTGCTTTTCACTTTTACGAACTTCATGACACAAATCTAGCCCATCTAAGCCCGGCAACAATAGCGAGGTGGTGATAAGATCAAATTTTTCCCGATGCAAATAATCCATCGCTTCTTCAGCACTGCCACAGGTGACAAGGTATGCATTATGCATTTCTTTTTGCAAAATATGGGAAATAATGGAGCGTGCGACTTCCGAGCGATCCACTATCATAATACGGGAAGTTTTTTCTTTAAGAGGATTCATCGCTGTATATATTATGTGTGTCTCGGTTTCAAGAGAACGAGGTGATTTGTAGAACTGACTATCCGTCCCTACACATTGGGCAGAGCCTTAATTTTAATGACACTTACTTAGGCAACTCCCAAATAATAATATTACCCCGGGCAACCATAAAGGATTGCCCCTACAAGATTCGGATCAAAGGGGCAATCCCTTGTGGTTGCCTCCATTGGTGGTATTTTAATTTTTGGGAGCTACCTTACTTAACCACGGCTGCGGAAGGAACCGGTTGCAAACCAGTTCCCAAACAAACGTCTGAGAAACCAAGTTTCTGGCAGAAACTGCTTCTCAAAACTTCTGAAAACTTTTAGGCATTTAACAATTTCAATGACTTCAATAAAGTAAGTCAAGATAAAATCATTAATTCATGAGTTTTCCAAAGTTCCCGGTATTCTTACAAACTCTATTTGGAATAAAACGTTGTGAGTGAAGTTGCAAACTGGGGTGTTAAATTTTTATTCTATGTACAGGACAAAAAATTGTAAACAATTGATTTATAGGCTAAATTTTTTTGCGAAGCAAAAACGTTAACCTCGAAAAGTATTTCGTGATGCTATCGCTTTTTGTGGCGTATGTATCACTATTGGGGATTTCCACTTTGATACCAGCAACGCTATTTAGTGTTTCCCAAAGTGTGAGCCAACGACTTGAACTCTTTTATTTAGTGTGGCTCACGCAAAAAAAAGCGATAGCATCACGACTTGAACATTTTTTTGTCCGGTGCAAAAATTTTTGGTAGTCCAGTACATGTAGTGATTTTACGGATGCTATCCCTCGATGGGATAGTATCCGTTTGAACACCATCACTACTTATACAGGACTACCCAATTTTTTAACACCATAACATCACCGAAGAAGTATAAATATTGATAAATGTACAGAGTGTGTTATTGTCATTCTAGGTATTTGAGTGAGTCAATCAATTCATGTTGATTATTTTTTTAAAACAATGAGTTAGTTGACTAATTCGTCATTCATTCACTATTTACAATTCATCATTCGCGCCTAAAGTTTTTGTGCATAAAAACTTTAGCCACAAACACAATTCGCAATTCGCAATAATCAATTAGAACGATTACATCAAATTAAGGACTTAATGACACGCAGTATAAGTAGTGATGGTGTTCAAACGGATACTATCCCATCGAGGGATAGCATCCGTAAAATCACTACATGTACTGGACTACCAAAAATTGATGACGTTTTAAATACATATATATATATAAATTATGCATCTATCATTATTGCGATTACAACCATTGCTTGAAAAAAGTTTGCCAGGGTATGAAGCATTATTCAATGTTCAAGTTATTATTGCTTATTAAATGACTTTTGTGATCCATTTTTCAAAGGGAAAAACTTGAGTTATAGTTTGATCGATAAATAATTTCAGTTAGAAACCTTCAATGTTTTGGAAACATTGAAGGTTTTGCCCTAATATCACCTAACTTGAGGTTCGAGTATTAACTTTCATAAATTTATATATATTGGCTTGATTACTTGGTTTCAAGGCTTAATTTTTTAGGTACAAAATTTTTAAGCCTTCAAGTCGATTTTCACGGATTTCAAGTATGCTCAGTAGACACGTTGATTTGTTACCCTCGAACTCTTATCGTTGAACCATGCTTTTAGTTTTTATATAGACTTTTTTACGAGCCCGTGCCTTGCCTAAAGGCGTTTTAAGCCAACGTATTATCAATTGGGTTACAGAAACAGGCATAAAAAAAGCCCCCAGTGGTTAACAGTACAACCACGGGGGGCAATGAGTAGAAAAGAAAGCATGTAGGGGCAATCCTTTATGGTTGCCCCCTGAAGCACAAATTTTCAGGTATTTTGTACCCACCAAAGTCTTTTTGTTGCCCACCTTAAGCTTAAATGGTGGGCAAAAAAAAGCCTTTGCTCGGTGGGAAAAAAATCATAATACCCGAAAAT
>QNER01000138.1 GCA_003646175.1 Candidatus Parabeggiatoa sp. nov. 1 | reverse complement strand
TTTTTCGTGAGTTTGTATAAATTGGGCAGCAGCCCCTTGTGTCAGACTGCCTACCAACTTCCAAGCGTCAAATAATCCGGCTTGATAATGTTGTCCATCTTTACATAACGGCAATTTAACGTCGGCCGGTACTTTCTCTGGGGGAATTTCGGAGGTGTTTATCTCGCATTGGCTACGCAATAGCCATTGTGCAGTCCATTCGATCAGCCGATAAATCCTGGCAACGGCATCATCATAGCGTCCTTGAGAGGCACGACGCTCTGCGTTACGCCACAAATCAAGAATTTGCATGGGTTCACGACGATTTTCATCAGTCAGGATTTCCAACGTTGTAAAATGCTTACTCAAAGACTTGCCCAGTTTAGGACGATAAATGTCTATTTTTTCAAAGGCTTGGGCATGTGCAAAGCGATCCCAGGCTGCAAAGGCTTTGCTTAAATCACAAAGGCGCCATAGATTACGACGTAGCTCATCATTGCGCGGTGGGCGGATATTTTTTAAGCCAATGGCCGCTTCATCATAAGCATAGCGTTGCCATGCGGCAATATAGGGAGACACAGCGCGTTCCAGCCGAATTCTTTCAACGTTAACAGGGGTAGCCTGTTCCGTGTTTTGACGTACTTTGACCAGATCAGCACGGCTACCTGTCACCAATTGCAAATCCATTTGCTCGGTTCCCAACGCAACAATAACCAGAGCCGCAGTCATCGTCTTGGTGCCCCCGGTATAATCAGCTAACATGGACGCATTGGGAAAACGTTCGGTCAGTTTTTTAACTGCCTCATGTATGTTTGTGTAAGCGACATCGAGATCATCGGCTGGCACGTTCACAACCTCATACTGTTCTTCATTTAATCCCGCTTGAGTCGGTATATTAGGTAAGGTGGGCTTAGGATCACCAAATTTGGCTTTTATGATATTGCCTTTACCGGTGATTTGGGTGTCTGAGCCGGGCCTACCGGTAGCTGAGTCTTTCCCCGTGCAGATAAAACACACATAATCGGATTGATTGTTACGAATAGCGGTTATTATTGGTTGGTACGAACCGCCTACTGTACAAATAAGAACATTTTGTTGTGGCATGCTGAGTCACTAACTCCTTATTTTTCAGATTGCTTAATATTAAGTACAACGAATCCCAGAAATCAACGAATTTTATCGAAGTGGCCGTTTTTCGCTCCAGTGATTATTAACGGAACTTTAACACTTCCAGATGTTTCGGGAATTCGCGTCTCCTACACAAAAAATACTATAAAATCAATGTATTAAATGAAGTGTCAATTCGTTTATTTTTTGGATTCGTTGTACTATAGATGTTCAGATAAATAATTTCACAAACCCCAGGTTTCACCTTTTCAGCCAAAAGTTTCGCTCCGCGAAACTTTAGCCTGAAAACCCCTACGGGGTTGAGACAAATAAATTTATTTATGGACAAGCCTATTGTAATCGAAGCAAAAGTTTTTGCACGCAACTTATTCCGAGATGGGCAATCCCTCGTGGTTGCCCTTTCATTTAACGGCCAGCAAAAATCTTAAATCGCGAATAGCAAACTACGACCTTCGCATTTCATTTAACGGCCAGCAAAAAATCTTAAATCGCGAATAGCAAACAACGGCCTTCGCATTTAACGGCCATCAATAATCAGAATTCACCATTCACCATTCATAATTCACCATTCATAATTCACCATTCACCATTCATAATTCACCACTAGGAATGACGACTTGGGCAGACTTTTGGGCCTAAAAAAAGCCTTAAGGCTATAAAACCTTAAAGCTTTTTTTTGTACCTAAAAACCACCTTCCAAACTAAAGTTTGGACTCCTTCGCTGATATTGGCGTGTTCCCGTGTAATGCAACTACAAGGATTGTTTATAATAAAGGATTAGGATTTACCCATCAATTACCTCAATCAATTTGACAAACGAATAAATCCGTGTCGATTAAATCCCTTCTTATATACAATCCTTGTAGTTATTTCGGTTGAATCGCCGACATTGGCGTGTTCTGGTGTAATGCAACTACAAGGATTGTTTATAATAAAGGATTAGAGCCTACCCATTAATCGTTTCAATCAACTTGACAAACCCATAAATCCGTATTGATTAAATCCCTTCTTATATACAATCCTTGTAGTTATTTTGGTTGTTATTCACAATCGGCTACATCAGCGCAAATCAGCAGGAGTACAAGGCGAACCTTGTACGAAAAAACTGCGCCATTAAATTAAACCATAAAAAAAGCCTCAAGGCATTATGCCAAGAGGCTTTTTTTTGTACCTAAAAACCGCTTTCCAAACTAAAGTTTGGACTCCTTTATTGGGCACAGGAGTCCAAGATTTATCTTGGAACTGCCAAACTAAAGTTTGGACTCCTCTATTGGGTACAGGAGTACAAGGCGAACCTTGTACGAAAAAACGGCGCAATTAAAAAAGCCTCAAGGCATTATGCCAAGAGGCTTTTTTTTGTACCTAAAAACCGCTTTCCAAACTAAAGTTTGGACTCCATCGCATTAACGTGTTCTGGTGTAATGCAACTACAAGGATTGTTTAATCGAGGCGGATTAGAGCCTACCCATCAATCACCTCAATCAACTTGACAAACCCATAAATCCGTGTTGATTAAATCCCTTATTATATACAATCCTTGTAGTTATTTCGGTTGAATCGCCTACATTAACGTGTTCTGGTGTAATGCAACTACAAGGATTGTTTATAATAAAGGATTAGAGCCTACCCATCAATCACCTCAATCAACTTGACAAACCCATAAATCCGTGTTGATTAAATCCCTTATTATATACAATCCTTGTAGTTATTTTGGTTCAATCGGCTACATTGCCGCTTAACCACTCAACCGTGGAAAGATTTGGTTCCAATGTATGTCTCCACTCACAATCGGCTACATTGCCGCTTAACCACTCAACTTTGGTACAGTGATCACCCAATTTTGCCCTGCTCACAATCGGCTACATTGCCGCTTAACCACTCAACATTATCCCACGCTTAAGTCCGCATTTCTTGCTCACAATCGGCTACATTGCCGCTTAACCACTCAACTATTAATTTTTTTCTGTCACAATGTAACCGAAACCTCACAATCGGCTACATTGCCGCTTAACCACTCAACGCTGGTGGCATAGTAAGCAGCAGTATGCTCACAATCGGCTACATTGCCGCTTAACCACTCAACCCCACTCCCAAAATTTTCCCTTTATTTTCAATATTTTGGCACGATTCTTGCCCAAATTTATTTATCAAAATAATTAATGACTTATACTATCTCCTGATTTTGTGTCCCGATTTTTAACGCCAAAAAAAGTGAGTCAAGGTACTGATTTTTATAGCATTTTTGTATTAACTGCCCGTTCTGAAGGATTAAATGGAGCATCGCTTTTTGTTATGTACGGACAAAAATATAATTGTTCAATCATGCTATCGCTTTTTGTAACGTATCACTAAGGAATGGGAATTTAATAATATCCGAAACTCAACCGGTTATAAATATTGAGTCCCCTTTAGGGACTTGAGCTTTTAGACAACGGCTTTAGCCGTTGGCTTGTCAAAGTTTCGGGAGTTATTAAAACTTCATTCCTAAGCTTTGGAATTGGCAATTCACATTTGAGCAGTGTATCAAATCTGTTATATTGCATACTCATCTTAAAATCAACAACTTACCGTTAAGGAAGCCTGCTGAACCGCTTAATTTTCATTCGCAAAAAGTGAGTCAGGCTACTGATTTTTAACGATTTTTTTCAAAACTGAGAGTAAACCAACTGATTAGGGTGCCATTTGTGCTGTCAAATTTCTTATGTCTGCAACTTAATAAATGGATGGCATATTAAAACATAGTTCAGAAGAAATAACAAAGCACTTTTTTTTGGAACAATGGAAAAGGGGAAAGAGAGAATATTGTACTAAAAACAACAAATTAGTAAAATAGATGTTCAAGTTAGAATTTGCTAATAAACGGATATAAGACTATAACAAATTGAAAAATATAGTTTTTTAATAAGCCGCTTATTTTTGCCATCGCTCTATTTATCTGTGATTTTTCAGAAATAGCCGCGAGAACTGACTATTTTTTCAAATCGTATTCAGGTTAAAAAATGTTTTAAAATCATAGAATTAACTGAATTAAACGTCAAACTGATGACTTATGCCTTTTTTCTGAACAGAACCATTTGACACCACCATTCAATGGTAACTATTTGATTTATCATAAAATTGATTGCTATGAGGCGATTATAAACTAACCACCTATCAGTTCCCAAACATAAGCAGGCGTGGCCGGCCACCCTACAAATATAAATCTCAATCCCAAAGTGAAAACCATTATTCGCTATTCGCGATTTTATATTTTTCATGGCCGTTAAATAAAAATGTGACGGCCATTATTCGCTATTCGCGATTTTATATTTTTCATGGCCGTTAAATGAAAGGGGCTTGCGCGGGGGATTCCCCCTATAATATATAATGAAATGTAGGGGCAATCCTTTCGAGGCTAAAGTTTTTGCTCGCAAAAACTTTAGCCTCGAATATGGTTGCCCCGATTGACTCTCGAGCTAGCGTTGTGCGTAACATGAGTTCTTAACTTCAATGGCTGCACGGTTTTTCGTACAAGGTTCGCCTTGTACTCCTGTTAATGTGACATTGTGAAGTTAATGAAAAATGTTAATTCTAATAACCAATTACTTTGACAATGTCACATCACCAGGAGTACTTCGCTCCCCTTGTGCGAAAGAGCAGCGTGATTTCTCATTCGTTTCAGGCGAACCTTGTACGAAAAAACAGCGATTCTCATTCGTTTCAGGCGAACCTTGTACGAAAAACTTGGTTTTTATTGAAATGTGACATTGTCAAGCTAATTAAAAGCTCAAAGATGGATTTTTTGATAAAGCCATTTTTGCCGGACAAGGTGGGAGTTAAAAACCTTCAAGGTTTCCAAAACCTTGAAGGTTTGGCTGAGCCGCAATTTTGGCTATGACCATTTCCCTATCTCCTTAATATCAATTATTAACTTAACTTGCGTAGGCCGGCAACGTCTTTTTGTTGCCCACCTTTTTGACAATTTCAATGCGTGATGCTTACAACAAAGCAGCATCTTCATCCAAAGCCGCTTTAATTGAGTACAGCTCCTTTACGGATTTGGCGGATTTTTATTAAATTGAGCTCAGGAGTCCAAGATTTATCTTGGCAGGAGTCCAAGATTTATCTTGGCAGATGCGCCAGAATGACAGTGAGTACAGCTTCTTTCCGGATATTACGGATTTTTTCCACGCGCTGGAGTCCAAGATTTATCTTGGCATGGCAGATGCGCCAGAACGACAGTCGGAATAACCTATTTTTGTGCATTAAAATCCGTCAAATCCGTAAAGAAGCTGTACTCAATCCGCTGTACTCAATCCGTCAAATCCGGAAAGAAGCTGTACTCAATCCGTCAAATCCGGAAAGAAGCTGTACTCAATCCGCTGTACTCAATCCGTCAAATCCGTAAAGAAGCTGTACTCAATTAGCAATCCTGCACAAAAACGGTGACAGCACCAGCGCCTGCCATTTTTGCCGGACAAAGTAGGAAATATGATTTTCATTCGTTCCAGGCGTACCTTGCCCGGTTCTCCGGCAAAAAGGCCATTTTTGCCGGACGAAGTTTTTTAATCGTGAATCGGGAATGCTGAATTGTGAATGATGAATTGTGAATTGTGAATGATGAAAAACAGAACATTTCAATCAGAAAAAGTACAAGGTTCGCGGTTTTTTCGTACAAGGTTCGCCTGAAACGAATGAGCAATATTCGTACAATTAATTCGTTGATTTCTAAACTTATCACGTTTATTCGTTAATTTCTGGAAATTCGTTGTACTATTTATCCTCTTTTATATATATACAATCCTTGTAGCTTCAACATGCAAACATTTCTCCGCTCTCTGCTACAACAACGCCAACAAGCCGCCCTCTATCGGACTCGCCAAATACACAACAGCCCTCAAACGCCCAGGTTGGTGATAAACGGCCGGCCTTATTTCGCTTTTTGTAGTAACGACTATCTCGGTTTAGCCAACCATCCCCGTTTAAAAAAGGCCTTGCAACACGGAGCCGAAACCTATGCGGTGGGTAGTGGCGCATCGCATTTAGTCACCGGACACACCCAAGCCCATCATGCCCTTGAACAAGAATTAGCCGCGTACACTGGGCGCGAAAGAGCCTTGCTATTTTCTACCGGCTATATGGCCAACCTGGGCGTTGTCACCGCATTATTGGGGCGACATGATGCGGTGTTTTTAGACAAACTTTGTCACGCATCGCTGGTGGATGCCGCGTTATTATCACGGGCGCACATTCACCGTTATCCGCATAACGATATGCCCACCCTGGCACGTTTATTAGCCAAATCATCCGCCCCACATAAATTAATCATCACCGACGGCGTATTTAGCATGGACGGCGATATCGCTGCTCTGCCCAACATCGTGCAATTAGCAAAAACCTATCAAGCGTGGGTAATGGTGGATGACGCGCATGGTTTAGGTGTGATGGGTCAAACCGGGCGGGGTAGTTTAGAAATGTATGGTTTGGGAGAAGATGAAGTGCCAGTGTTGGTCGGCACATTGGGTAAAGCCTTTGGCGTGTTTGGTGCGTTTGTCGCAGGGAGCGAGTTATTGATTGAAGCTTTGATACAATCAGCACGGAGCTATATTTATACCACCGCGTTACCCCCGGCCGTGGCAGCGGCAGCGCGTGAAAGTTTGGTGGTTGCTGAAGAAGAAGCCTGGCGACGGGAACGGTTGCTGGCATTGATGACCTACTTTCGCGCGGGAGCTACCCAACAGCAATTGCCTTTAATGGACTCTTTGACTCCAATTCAACCGATTGTGTTGGGGGATTCTGAAAAAGCGTTAGCAGCGAGTGCCGCGTTATATAAACGCGGCCTGATTGTGACAGCGATTCGTCCACCCACTGTGCCGCAAGGAACGGCACGTTTAAGAATCACGTTGTCGGCATTACATCAAGAAAATCATATAGATAGGTTGATAGAGGCGTTGGTGGCGGTGTTAGTACAGCGGATTGACGGATTTGACGGATTGGTCAGTACAACGGATTGACGGATTTCACGGATTGATGGTATCTGAATCAGAATTAACCGTTATAGAATTAATTCAAGAAAACTTGTTGATATTCAAGATATTAATCCTGAAAATCCTGAAATCCTGAAAATCCTGATTCAGACAGATTGGGATGATTATTATGCACAAAATTTTTAGGAGTCCAAACTTTAGTTTGGATGGGTGCGCCAAACTTGATCAAGCGTATAATCAGATAACCAATGTTCCAAATCAAGTTCATCCGCCCATGTCATTTGCGTCAAACCCTCTTCTTCATCCTCATCCATCACAAGCACCTCGTGAGGTTCTAAAAAACCAATCAAACGGTCAGAATGAGTCGCGACAATTAATTGAGTGCGTTTAGACGCTTCACGCATCAATCCCGATAACAAACTCAGTAATTGGGGATGTAAACTCACTTCAGGCTCATCAATCAACGTAATAGCCGTTAAATGAGGGCTTTGCAATAACGTGATTAACCACAGAAATCGCAACGTACCTTCAGACAGTTGATGCATATATAGCGGTGTCGAAAATTCATGCCAAGTCAGGGCAAGTGTTCCCGCAGCGACAGGGGGAAAACTCAAGCCTTTGAAATTTGGAAAAGCACAAGCAAGACTATCCTCAACCATTTCAAAACGATATGGCTCCGTTTCTCGCAGATAATAAAGGTAGGAAACTAAATCTTCACCGTTCTTACCCGGCAAATTGACAGGACGCATAGCTTGGGGCAGTCGGATAGGAGACTTCTGTGCCACATTCAAGATGTAGGCACTGTAATGACTAGCAGAAGCCATTTTCTTCCCCAAATTGGCAGGCACTCTGGCTTTCGGCATTTGAGACAGAATCGTTTCAAAAGGGGTTGATTCCCAATCGGTGAACGGTTTGTGCGCGTTGTCATAAGCAGAAACCTTAAACTGATGACGCTCAATATATTTAAAATTATCATGGTTTTGTTTGAGGGTTTCAGCGACAATCTCATAAGCGTGTCCTTTGGCCTCAATTTGTAATGTGTAATCAAGCGATTCATGCTCAGATACCCTCATAGATAATTCAAAGCCCAAAGACTTGGCTTTATCGCGAGTCAAAATGTCACTCATGCCCCCCAACTCAGAGATTTGGGAAGCTAACTGTCCATTGGCAGAAGCCGCCAATAACGAAAATACTTCCAAAAAAGCGGTTTTACCAACCCCATTGGCACCAATCATGACCGTCAAAGGCCTCATTTGGATATCGACAGAGCCGAGACGACGATATCCTTTAATTGAAATACGGTTAAATTGATTTGTATTCATATTGTTGCACACGTCCCTCACTTATACTTCGTAAGACCAAGTTTTCTTCCCAGAAAAAACCTTCAAGGTTTGGCACAAATTTCAGAAAAAACCTTCAAGGTTTGCTAAACCTTGAAGGTTTGGCACAAATGATAAAAAAAATTAGGTAGTCCTGTAAAAGTAGTGATGGTGTTCAAACGGAGGTAGTCCTGAAATGTGGTGATATTCCCCCCCCAGGTTTCACCTGGGGCTATTCACATTGAACCCCTTCGGGGTTGGCAGCCCTTTCCATTTCTTCGACATCTGGCGGTGATTTGACAAACACCAAAGCGATTGTTCAGAAAAAATCCAACGAAAACAACCCTGAAATGGTTTTTCAGGCTAAAGTTTCGCTCCGCGAAACTTTAGCCTGAAAATGTGAATAGCCCCAGGTGAAACCTGGGGGGGGAATATCACCCACATTTCAGGACTACCCAAACGGATACTATCCCGGCAAGGGATAGCATCCGTCAACTCACTACATGTTTAGGACTACCAAAAATGAAATGGTTACTGCCTCGCAACGCGAAACCCCACACCGCCGCTACGAAAATCGTGTGGAAAGCGGTAGCGGTTCGCTGTCCGTGCGTCCCCCGGGTTGCTGTTCCACGCACCACCGCGAATCACACGAAGGCGAGTACGATTATTATCAGCACACTGCTTTTCCTTACCACGATATTTACGTTCATATTCAGAACAAGTCCATTCCCAAACATTGCCCAATATATCAAATAAACCAAAGGCATTAGGCTGGAAACTACCAACGGGTGCCGTATGTACATAGCCATCCGCATAATGATGAATTCGGGTCCAACTTGAATACTTTTTCTTGGCTGTCTTGTCGGCTACATTGGCATAGCGATGCGCCTCCTTTGAACCATTCCCCCAATAACGCGCGGTTTCGGTTCCAGCACTAGCGGCATATTCCCATTCAACCTCGGTAGGCAAGCGGTAGTGTTGACCGGTTTGTTGACTTAACCACTTTGCATAAGCCGTTGCATCATCCCAAGAGACTCCAATCACCGGCCGCTTGTCACGCCCCCAACCTCGATCAGACGGTTTTTTTCGGCCCGTCGCTTTTGCAAAACGATCATATTCGGCAAAAGTGACTTCATAGCGTCCTATCGCAAAATTTTTTACCAACACCCAATATACTGGCCGTTCATCACTCTCACCCCTCCGTTGAATATCCCCAATTTGAAATCGCCCTGCCGGTATCGACACCATTTCAGGCCCGAAACTGCCATCATGTAAGCGATCACTAAGGAGGTTTTTCCGCAAATGAGCTTGCAGGGTGACTGCTTGTTGTAGAGTAACCTGTTCTTCATACGGAAGATAACCGTCCTTTTCCACCCGAACTGTGTATAAACCCAATGGCATTTCGACAGCCGCAGGTGTAGAACCACAGTGCTTTTCATTAATAAACACCAGACTATCTTCAATATTTGAGCGCACCATCAGTTGAACCAGTTGAGGCTGTAAAGTAAAACTCAAAGTTTCGGCTTCTTGTAGATCAATCTGTTTTTCAGACGGGAGATAACCTTCCTTTTCCACTCGCACGGTATATAAATCCAGCGGCAATTCTAAATTCAACGGCGTAGAACCATAGTTTTTGTCATTAATGAACACCGTATTATTCTCAACATTTGAACGGACTGCCAACAAGGTGATTTGATGCTCAGGCAAGATAGATTCTTCTGCTAATAATCCAATAGGTGCAGATTTTGCCAGTGGCGGTAATTCGGTGGGTGGTAATGACGGCAAAAATATCATCAGGCTACAAAATAACCCAACGATCGATTTTGAGACGAGCCGCTTATTGACGACAGGAGATAATAACTTCTTTTGTGGTTTGACATTGTCAGAAGCGGGTTTCACTGAAATGGGTGGCGAGGGCAGTGAGGGTGATGACGGTTGTGGCAGATGATCGGCCAACCAATCGCTAAACGTTGCGGCTGTTGAAGCCGCCGCGCTGGCACTCAGCACCGGGCGCGACGTGGCGGGAAAAATAATTCTTTGGTTATCTAATGGTGGAATTTGTGACGGATTGCTGAGTAACTGCTTAAATTCGGTAACCAGTGACTGAATACTGGCATCTTGATGTTTGAGCAAAAGTGCCAGTGCAGAAGAAGTCTCAGGATTCTGAAAATCTTCTTTGCGTAGCAAAAGAAACTCGTCGCCGCTGCCAATGCGCTGCCGTAACTGAGGATCGATACTTAAAGAAACTAATGCAATATAAATCACCCACGCCGAGAAACGATCAAGATCAGCCCGAAAATCATTCCCGGTTCTTGAAGGATGTTGATAATTAGGATGTCCCACTTCGTTGCTGGAAAAGCCGGCAAGCGTTCCGACAAACAGGCCATCATAATCAATCAGTCTCAATTCACCATTAACCACTAAAATATTGCCATGCTGCAAGTCGCCATGTGCGATGCCGGCTTTATCCAAGGTTTGCATCATTGTGACCCAACGTGTTGCTAAATCTTGCAATATCGCTGAGTTATGTAAATGTTTGGTAATGAATTTATCAAGCAAATCGCCCGTTACCCACGCCATTTTGAGAATGGGATACCACTGTCCGCTGACTTTTATGCCGGTTTCAATAAACTTAAAATCGACGATGTACGGCAATTGAATACGTGCTAAATGTTTGATACGCGCAAAATACTCACTGATAGCTGCATAACGTTGTTGTTGATCCGTGACATTACGCATAAAACAACGGACAGCCCAATCATGTTGTCCACACTGCATCCGAAAAACGGTGGCAAAATTACCACTGATCGGACGAGGCAAGCCAAGCGGGGTTAATTCGACTTGCCCAGCTTTCAGTTCAGCATCGATGAAATTCACTTGCGGATTTTGTATCGCTTCACTATATTCTTGTGCAGTAGGCCAAACCATGTTCAAAATATCCTATTTGGTTAAGTCAGCGATGGGCTAACGGGCTTTTGTTCCGTATTCAGATGGAACGCGGAGTCCAAACGAGGCTAAAGTTTCGCTTCGCGAAACTTTAGCCTCGTTTTTAGTTTGGGCAGGTTCCAAACTAAAGTTTGGACTCCATTGTTACAATGTTTCAAATCGCTTACGATCTTCAGCAATTTTCCGTTCGATCTTAAGCTCCAACGCTGCAAACATTTTGCGATCGGCGGCGATTTTCAGATCAAGTAGCTGCTCCAAGTTTTCAACTCTTGGCGTCGGTTTTAAGTGATGCGCCATTTCTGGTTTGTCAGCAACATTTTCAACTCTTTGCGCCGTTTCTGGTTTGTCAGCAACATCTGGAGCCGCTATTTCAGGCACTGTGTTTTGAAAAGCAGCGTCTGTTTGTCTGAATATCAATAATTCTTTTAACAGCAATTTTTTGAGTTGTTTAACTCGCCTTAGATTCATCAATACTTCCCTC
>QNER01000137.1 GCA_003646175.1 Candidatus Parabeggiatoa sp. nov. 1 | reverse complement strand
CTGCTCAAATGAGCGCCAACTGTGGTGGTTTCCCGATTCAGTTGTCTATTTGATTGTGTTGAAACACAAGCAATAATGCGTTTATAGCCGTGCCGATCATTAAGTTTGTGAATCGCCCGCATTATCGTCTTGAAGACACCGTGATGAGTACGCCACAATACCTCGGTGGCAGCACTTATCTCCGTGCGTCTGTAGTTGGATTGATTTTTAGGCTCTTTGATTTCTAGTGACTCTGCTTCTTCTTGGCTTAAAAACAAAAACTTAGGATCATCAGGTATTTTTTGGCTACAGCAACTCAGTGCTGCTTTACCATGATGAGAGTCAGCCGCCTTGATGAGTGTAGAATTGGTATTGATGCAGATAAGTTCCTCTTTTCCTTTAAGATTGTTGCCGTCATAAGTCGGATCAAATTTTGCCATCAAGTCCGTATTCACTTGGATTCGCGGACTTAAATAAATCAGTAAATAACCACCGGGATAGTCAGCCAGAATATTACGCAAAGCAGTGGTTTTACCAATACCCGGCGTGCCTGACAACACCAAAATATCATTGTCTCTCCAAACCGACTTAATCAGTTCGGCGTGAGCATCTTGCATTGATTTTAAATCAGCCGCATGAAGTTGCTTGGCAAGCTCAATAGGCAGCCATGATTGCAATTGTTCAAATGTCGGCTGCGTAGCGGTGGGGCAGTAACCTTCTATTTTTTCAATTGGAAAAGAATAGTTAAGGTAATCATCGCAGGGTTGTTGACACTCAAAAGTGTGTTCGGCACGGTAACGCAAATACTTAAGTGGCTCTTTTAGTACCAGCGAGGAATTCATCCGTATCTTTAGCAAGATGGCATTTTCCGTGTTCAGTATTTCTTGTTCTCTCAATTTGTTCTGTTGTTCAGTGGATTCTTCTATGCCGCTTTTAATCATCCCTTCTTGATAGATAACCCCCATATTTTGTAAAAGTTCACACTCATCTTCTTTCAGATGCAAAAAATGCCGATTACGATCTGTAAACGCAACAACATGGAACTCAATCTTAGCCTTTTTCCATTGATCAAAGGGCTTATTTAAAATAATGCGATCTTTAATCGTCTCATAAAGCGAATAAACGTAGCCCCCGCCTTGAAATAGCTTTTTAGCGATTTTGTCGTGAGTCAGTAAACCCTGAAAGTAATTTTTCAAATCTGGTGAAATTTCCAATCCAAGCGTTTCACTGGCAATCCGAAAATCTCGTGTTTTAGTCAGATTAGTGAGCGTATTTTTGCCACGTTTGAGACTTTCAAAAATGCCATCCGGATCAGATAGGTTGATTTCAGTATCTATGGTAGGCGCGTTATGTGTTGATAATTCGTAACAGATTAAATGAAATTGATACGCCTTATTATAGTATGTCCTGACAATTAATAAGAAATCAGCATGAGGGCATTTCCCCTTTTCATTGAGTGTGCTGAAATTGAAATCAGAAAAATCGGCAATAAAGGCTAATTCTTGTTGTGCTAAAGCAAAGGCTTTGTTGGTTTCTTCAAAGGCTTCGTTGGTTTTTGGCACAAAGGTGGGATTAGCGTAAACCCACACTAATTGAGGTGGGGTGGTAGCGGGTAGCGAGTTTATAAACTGCTGAGTTTCGCAAAACCCTTGAACATAACCTTGAAATAATCTCGCACTTAAAATAGAGGGTGCCGATTTAACGGATTCTGAATTGTGCTTTTCGGGATCGAATTCTTTGCCAAACTGACTGATTATTTTGCTCAATTTAAACTCACCGAGCCGAGAAATAATGCGAGCCATTTGTTGTTTGCACTCTTTTGAAGCCCTGAAAGGGCGTAGCGCACCCATTGCGCCGGCTAATCCGCCAAGCTCGTAGGTACGCCCTTGTAAACTGCCAAATTTATCCATATTTTCACTTATTTATTTTCTACTGTAAAATGCGTATTTTTAACTCAAATTGCTACATAAGAGTAAGTGATTGATTTTATTATTCTAGGTTTTATGCCGGCCCTTAAAACATCGCCGATATAACTGGTTTATTTATAATGAATCGTGGTGTTATAGGTGGCAACTTGGGTTAGCATGAACAAAAACTCCTTGCCAGAGCATCGTTTCGAGCAAAGGGAGAAAACGAAAACTCCTTGCCAGAGTGTCATTTCGAGCGAAGGAAGAAATCTTAATGCTTGGGGAGGATTTGGCAAATTTATAGACACACCCAAAGAAATCCCCCTAACCCTAATGGCACGGACTAAAAACTTAAGAGTAAAACGAATTTGAGTAGTCCGGTACATTTCATTAGTTGACGGACACTATCTTTTTTCTAGGATCGTATCCGTTTAAGTGTCATCACTACTTCTACTGGATTACCCAAATTTGTAGAACCAATTTACAAACTGGTGGATTAGCGGGGGCTTCTCACTTAAGCAGAGACTATCCCAAAAAGGGATAGCATCTGTCGTGGCTTGCTGTTGTTAGACACTTCGCCTTGACTTAAGGATAGAACGAATTGACAAACTGGTGGGTGGGAACTTTTAAGATCAACAGATACTATCCCGAAAAGAGATAGCATCTGTTGCTGCTTGCTTAAGTGGGTGGGCCTGCGGGGGGAGAATGACTTTCTCGTTCTCTGTCAATCAATTTACTCACAGTGCTTTTTCGTCTATGACGATGTTGCTTGTGAGAACGCAAAAAATACGCAATCCATGCCATTGCTAGAATCACCATAAAAGTCGCTGCATTGGCTGGAATTTGTAAATTAAAATCCACGCTACTATGAATCAGTATCGCAGTTATGCTCATCACCGCACTAAAAGCGATGCCTCTACATAAAGGATCACGGCGCCGATATTGTGCTAATAACGCGATGAACAAGGAAAGAATAACGCTACTACCTACCAGTAGTAGACCAATGATACCTGTTTCTGCGCCGAATTCTAGGTAATCATTATGGGCATGGTCAAAAAATTGTCTCACATCCTGCTGTCGATAACGTGGGAATACAACCGGAAAACTGCCAAGCCCAGAGCCTACCCATAAATAATCCTGCCAATACGGAAGTGTATATACATCAACTTCATCGCGGGTTTCAGCTGCGAAACTGGTTTGTTGCAAGCGTTGGGCAACTTTATCTATCCCAAACCAAGCCCCAACAATTAACATATCAATCACAATCAAACTCACCAGCAGTATGACGGTGGCGCGAGTCGCATGTCGGGATAGCATTAAGCCAATAATACCGGCAATCAACATACTGGCAAAAAAACTGGTGTTACCCATCCGAGAACGGGTCAATACCAATGCGATAACCATCACGACGAGGTATAACCGCAACCGCATTTTGTCACTCAATAACCAATCTACTACCGAGCGCAAATGTTGTCGCCAAGTCTTGCTGGTAGAATCGCTCAGTTGAGCAATCAGCAAACCAATCCCGATAGCTAAACACATTTCCAAATAGCCGGCCAGATGATTGCGGTTGACAAACGTCCCGGTTGCAACCTCCAAGTAATAGATTTTTTCGTGGAAAAAACCATATTCCATGCCCGATAAAGTCATTAAACCGCCATAAACCGCTTGAAAGAGACCACTAAATACTAACGTGTAGGCTAACCAGCGCAAACGCTTGCGTCGGTTGACAAGCAACAAAGTGAGTATAAAGAGCAAAATATAACTGATACTTTTAAGCAGAGAAACCGTCGTTATATGGGGATCTACAGAGAGTGTCGCGGTGGTTGGGGGAATGCTTTGGGTAGCTGCCAAGGTATGCATATAGGCCGCTTCTGGAGACAGCCATTCAACAAGTGAGAATGGTAAGGAAATGCACTGAAAAGCAATATAGAATAACCACAGAAGAAACAGGATAAGTATAGGTTTGGCTTTGGAAAAGACAGGTGTTAGGCTCAGATAACCACGCAAAAAGCCCCATAGCCAAGCTAGAGCCAAGCTAAATATCCAGATCTCCATGATTGCCCAAGCCCAAGGACGATTGCTGCCCAAAGGAAGGGGTAACCATAACATTAAAATCAAAAAACCGATAAAAATGCTACGGTCAGCGTTAGATTTGGAAGAATGGTGTTTTGACATTTCTTGGTGCCATTCTTGATTTGATTTAAGAGAAGGTGGGTATGTTGAGGTGGGAATGATTGAAGCAAGTAGTTTCGGGAAGTTCAAAGCGATTCCCGAAACCACGGGGAATTATTTTTTTTAAATGAATGAGTCTTGTCCCTAAACTTCAACGGCATCTTCAGTTTCAGGTCGAGCAACTAATTCGACAATAGCCATAGGTGCTTTATCTCCCACTCTAAATCCACACTTAAGAATGCGTAGATACCCCCCGGGACGTTCCTTGTAGCGAGGGCCTAATTCGTTAAATAGTTTGGTAACAATCTCCCGATCACGTAGCCTAGCAAAGGCCAAGCGGCGCTTTGCGACACTATCTTCTTTAGCCAAAGTAATCAACGGCTCAACAACACGACGCAGTTCCTTTGCTTTGGGCAAGGTTGTTTTAATGATTTCGTGGCGCATTATAGAAACCGCCATATTTTTAAACATCGCTTTTCGGTGACTACTGGTTCTATTCAGGTGTCTACCAACATGACGGTGGCGCATAAGCTTCTATCCCATTTATCAGTTAGAAGGATTCAATGAACAATTATCAGTTAGAAGGATGAAGGATTCAATGAACATTGATGTTAGTTGGCTGACTCGTTCTCTTTTTTTAACGCATTAAGAAGAAATATTTGGTTCTTCATAATGGAGGCCCGCGGGCGGCCAATTTTCCAAACGCATCCCTAGGGACAATCCCCGCGATGCTAACACATCCTTAATTTCAGTCAGAGACTTCTTACCAAGATTAGGGGTTTTCAGCAATTCATTCTCGGTTTTTTGAATTAAATCGCCAATATAAAAAATGTTTTCCGCTTTCAAACAATTAGCAGAACGTACTGTTAATTCTAATTCATCTACAGGCCGCAACAAAAGGGGATCAATTTCATGTTTTTCTGGCCTAGTTTCAGTTTCGGCATTACCTTCCAAATTCACAATCACAGAAAGTTGATCCTGTAATATAGAGGCCGCGGTTCTGATGGCAGATTCTGGTTCCACTGTACCATTGGTTTCCAATTCAATGATGAGCTTGTCAAGATCGGTACGTTGTTCAACACGCGCACTTTCAACTAGGTACGCCACACGCGAAATGGGACTAAAGGACGCATCTAGTTTTAATGTCCCGATAGGATTATCAGTACTCTCATCATCTTCATAACGTTGGCTGGCAGGCTGATAACCACGTCCCATCATGACTTTTAATGTCATGTTGAGTTCGCCTGCCTTGGTCAAATTAGCAATGATATAGTTTGGATTAACAATCTCAACATTATGCTCCAAAGTAAGGTCTTGAGCACATACCGGGCCGGGCCCTTTTTTAGTCAATCGCAAGGTTGCGGTGGTGCGCCCAAACATACGAATGGCTAAGCCTTTTAAATTCAGCAAAATGTCAGTGACATCTTCTAGCACACCCTCAATTGAGGTGTATTCATGTAATACGCCATCAATTCTCACTTCAACCACGGAGGCACCCGGGAGGGAAGATAACAGCACACGTCTGAGAGCGTTACCCAAAGTATATCCAAAACCACGGGACAGCGGTTCTAATGTTATTTTAGCAGTCGTTTCATTGATATATTTAACATCAACTATACGCGGTTTTAATAATTCCATTACCATAATCAGTTATCAGTGAACAGCTATCAGTTATCAGTAACTGATAACTGAACTTACTTGGAATACAACTCTACCACAAGTTGTTCATTAATATCGCTAGGCAATTCCATACGTTCTGGAACAGCTTTAAACACCCCTTGCATTTTATTGACATCAACATCAACCCATTCTGGAAAACCGTATTCCGTGGCACTGTTTAATGCAGCCTTAATTCGTAACTGTTCACGGCTTTTCCCACGGATACTAATCACATCATTTGCTTTGACTTGATAAGAAGGAATATTGACACTCTTATCATTAACTAAAATCGCTTTGTGGCTCACTAATTGTCTTGCTTCGGCACGCGTTACCGCATATCCCATGCGGTACACCACATTATCCAAACGACTTTCAAGTAGTTTCAACAAATTTTCACCGGTTGAGCCTTTTAAACGACTGGCTTTTAAGTAGTAGCTATGAAATTGCCGTTCTAAAATACCATAAAATCTACGGAGTTTTTGTTTTTCACGTAGCTGTAAGGCATAGTCGGACATACGGGGACGTTTGTCGCCATGCTCCCCGGGCATTCTTTCCAACTTACATTTTGAGTCTAATCCCCGCGCACGACTCTTTAAAAATAAATCGACTCCTTCGCGACGGCTTAACTTACATTTAGGGCCTAGGTATCTTGCCATGTGACTGATTGTGAGTGGTGAATGGTGAATGACGTGTCATAATTTATATCGACTCTGCACATTTAGACTCTGCGCCTTTTGGGTGGGCGACAACCGTTGTGCGGAATCGGTGTGACATCTGTGATGCTGGTAATTTTGAAACCATTGGCATTGAGTGACCGCACAGCAGACTCACGTCCAGGCCCCGGGCCTTTAATCCGTACTTCCAGATTTTTGACACCAAATTCTTTGACCACATTACCCACTTTCTCTGCCGCCACTTGGGCTGCGAATGGGGTGCTTTTACGTGAGCCCCTAAAGCCACTTCCCCCAGCTGTTGCCCAGCCCAATGCATTGCCTTGACGATCACTAATGGTGATGATCGTGTTATTAAAAGAAGCATGCACATGGGCAATGCCATCTGTGACATTCTTTTTTACCTTCTTACGCTGCCGCGGTGCTGTTTTCGCCATAGCTTCTTATATCAGTTATCAGTTAACGGTTAGTTATTTTTTGATGGGTTTCCGTGGGCCTTTACGAGTACGAGCATTGGTGCGGGTGCGTTGACCATGCACCGGCAACCCGCGCCGATGTCGCATTCCACGATAACATCCTAAATCCTTTAAACGTTTGATATTCATGGCGACTTCACGGCGCAACTCACCTTCTACATTGCACTTGGCAACCTCAGTACGCAAACTTTCTAATTCTTCTTCTTTTAGCGTTTTAACTTTGACACTTGGTGCGATACCAGCGTCATTACAAATACGCTGTGCTAAGGTAGGCCCAATCCCATAAATGGAGGTCAATGCAATTACCGTGTGCTTGTGTGCTGGGATGTTGATACCTGCAATACGGGCCATAACTATTCTCTTTTATCAGTTATCATTTCGATGCAAAAGTTTTTACTTTTGCCTAGAAATGAATTATCAATAATTAATTAGAGCTATTGTTGAAAAGTTCTGTCGGGGTCAAGATGAACTTGAAATGGCAAAATGTTCATTAATCATTAATCATATCTCTCGGGGAACGGGATTTATTTATTAACTTATAGTTTTCATTAATAACTTTCAATTCCCATTTCCCAATCATTCAACATCTTGTTGACCACTACATATTCAGAAAAGTTCTGTGCAAAACCTTTGAAGTTTGCAAAACCAACAGTAACCAAACTTTTCGGGGGGACTATAACTCGTCGTTAATTTCAGTTTTCATCGAAATTCACATTTAAAATCCAACAGTGATTGGAACACTTGAAGTTATAACTGAAGTTATAACTATTAACTTTTTGTTATTTATTTCAAATACCCTCGCCAAGACGAATAGCTTTTGTTTAAGGGCGAATGGCAAGTTGCTATTATCTTTCAATCAGATATCCGATTTTCAATTGACAATGCGTGACAAGGGAATTTCTAAGCAGGGATTTTTAACATACATAAATCATTATTTTTAATAATACCTTCGCCAAAACACACTAATTATGATAATTAATCTAACTGATTGAAAATTAAGGAAACCCATATTTATGTCAGACTAGAATAAATTAAATAACCCTATTATATAGGCAAAATTTAGCGAAAGGTATTGTTTTAAATAACTCTTTAATTTATGAACTTTTCGCTATTCGTCTTATGCGAACAAAAGTATTGTATTTGCAAGAATATTTTAAGAGAGTTGCGGCTAAATAAAATACCCCCTTCTTGATGAATCGAACCCAAGGTTTTAAATACTGAGCATTTGTATGGGTATTTTGTCAAAGAAATATGAACTCTACCCGCTAAAACCTTGTCCCCGCAATGTTGCGGGGAACGGATTTTTAACAGTGCTAAAGTTTGTAAGTTTGTGGATAACATTCTTTGATAATGGGTCTCGAACTTTCTGAAAAATTGACCATACCAAAAGTGGTATCTTTATCAAAAAAAAAGTATTCCAATACGAAATTATTCCAATACAAATTGTATTCCAATACAAATTTCAAACTCGTCTTTATTACCCTTGTCGTTGCTTATGTCGTTTTTCGGTGCAACTCACTCGAACTATTCTGTTACGACGAATAATCTTACAATTTCTACAAATTTTTTTGACCGAAGCTCTGACTTTCATTTTTATTACCCGTTATCAGTTCTAGGAGTCTGTCTGACTTGTTGAATTAAGTGATTGATTTATCAATCATTTACCAAATGGGCACAAAATTTCTGGTAAAAAGACTTAGTGATTAAGTCAGACAGACTCCTAGGCTAACGTTTTTTGTGTACAAAAAACGTTAACCTAGAAACCAGTTATCAGTTACTTGTTACCATTAGCCACTGTTCATTGATCACCGTTCATGGACTTAGCGTAACAAAGGACTGCCTCTGCGTCCCCCTCCTCTCAAATTGGCTTTTTTCATCAATCCATCATACTGGTGCGACATCAGATGAGCTTGTACTTGGGACATAAAATCCATTGTGACTACCACAATAATCAGCAGTGAAGTACCCCCAAAGTAAAAAGGAACGTTAAAGTAGAGAATTAAAAATTCAGGCAATAAACAAACAGCTGTCATGTAAATAGCACTTGCGAGGGTTAAACGCGACATCACTTTATCAAGATAATCCGCTGTTTGCCTCCCCGGCCTTACGCCCGGCACAAACGCCCCTGATTTTTTCAAATTATCGGCGATTTCTTTTGGATTAAAGATTAATGCCGTATAAAAGAAACAGAAGAAAATAATCGCGATGGCATAGAACATGACATACAAAGGTTGTCCTGGTGATAAAGTGTGAGACAAATCTTTTAACCAAGTCATACCTTCACTGCTGCTACCAAACCACCCACCCAAGGTTGCAGGGAATAAAATAATACTCGATGCAAAAATAGGGGGAATGACACCTGCCATGTTCAGTTTCAGGGGTAAATGACTGCTTTGACCCGCATACATTTTGTTGCCAATTTGACGCTTGGCATAGTTAACTGTAATACGGCGCTGTCCACGTTCAACAAACACGACAAAAGCCGTTACCAGCAACACCACAGCAAACAACAACAGTACCGTTAGTAGATGCAACTGACCTGTACGTGCCAATTCCAACGAACCACCTAATGCGGAAGGTAATCCAGCAACAATTCCCGCGTATATGATAAGGGAAATACCATTGCCAATTCCACGTTCCGTGACTTGCTCACCTAACCACATTAAAAACATCGCACCGGTTACCAAGGTAGCAACCGCCGTAATCCGAAAAGTCAAACCCGGATCAATGACCACATTTTGACTTTCCAACGCAATTGCCACCCCGGTGGCTTGGAAGGCCGCCAATCCCAACGTACCATAACGGGTATATTGGGTAATTTTTCGCCGTCCCGTTTCCCCTTCTTTTTTCAACTGCTCAAGTGTTGGTGAAACCGCCGTCATCAGCTGCATAATAATGGAGGCGGAAATATAGGGCATAATACCTATGGCAAACACCGAGAAACGTTCCAATGCCCCCCCTGAAAACATATTAAACATGTCCAAAATTGTGCCACGTTGTTCCTCAAACATGCTCGCTAGTTTCACAGGATCAATGCCCGGCACGGGAATAAAGGTACCAATGCGAAAGACAATAATTGCGCCCAACACAAACAATAATCGTTGCTTTAGTTCAGTCAACCTACCTAGCTTGCCGAGTTCAACACCCGCTGGAGTACGAATAGCCACTTAATTATCTCTTGGTAATAGGTAATGGGTAGTTGAAAATGAGATTGAAATTGAATTAATCGGAAATGGTGCCACCTGCGGCCTCTATTGCCACTCGTGCTCCTTTTGTTACCGCAAGTCCCTTAATTTTCAGGGCCTTTGTCAATTGACCGGCTGCAATGACTTTGGCACGTTTGACTTGCTGCTTGACAATATTTGCGTCTTTTAAGCTGCGTAAATCCACAGTTTCCTGTCCGACCCGCTCAAGTTCATGCAAACGTACTTCGGCTGTCAACTTTGCCTTTGGTGAAACAAAGCCCACTTTTGGCAAACGTCTTTGCAAAGGCATTTGTCCGCCTTCAAAACCGGCTTTATGACTACTACCCGAACGTGAACGTTGGCCTTTGTGCCCACGTCCACAGGTTTTACCTAAGCCTGAACCGATGCCGCGCCCAACACGCTTAGCCGTTTTTTTTGCACCCGCAGCTGGTTTTAACGTATTCAGATGCATGATTAATGTTCTTCCACTTTTAAAAGATAGGCCACTTTATTAATCATTCCACGTATGGCCGGCGTATCAATAACTTCAACCGTGTGATGCCGATGCCGCAATCCCAAGCCCGCAACACAAGCTTTATGCTTGGGTAGGCGCCCGTGAATACTGCCCACTTGCGTGACTTTAATTTTTTTCATCATTAAAATTTAACCTAAAATTTCTTCCACGGTTTTGCCACGTTTAGCTGCTATGTGTTCTGGATCATACATTGCTGTCAAACCATTAAACATAGCACGTACCACATTCTTGTGATTAGAACTACCTATAGTTTTAGCCAACACATCACGCACACCCAACACATTGAACACCGCGCGCATTGCACCGCCGGCAATAATCCCGGTCCCTTCGGAAGCAGGTTGCATATATACTTTGGCAGCCCCATGCGAGGCTTCGATGGGGTACTGTAAGGTCGTCCCTTTTAGAAAAATATGATGCATATTTTTACGCGCATTTTCCATAGCTTTTTGAATAGCCAGGGGCACTTCACGGGCTTTACCATACCCAAAGCCCGCTTTTCCCTTGCCATTGCCTACTACCGTCAAAGCTGTAAAACTGAAAATGCGTCCGCCTTTGACTACCTTGGCAACACGGTTGACAGCGATCAATTTTTCTAACAAATCATCAGTTTTAGTACGTTGGAGATCGATTGTTGCCATAACAGTTATCAGTTATTAGTTATCAGTTATCAGATGTACAGTTCATTCACTTGTTAGGTTCATTTACTGAACATTGATAACTGTTTGACTTACACGAACCTAGAAACTCAGACCATTTTCACGGGCAGCATCAGCCAACGCTTTGATGCGACCATGATATTTAAAACCAGAGCGATCAAAAGCGACTTTGGTAATTCCCGCTGACTTAGCACGCTCTGCAATGGTTTTACCCACCACCGTGGCAGCCTTCACATTGCCACCATAGTCCCCCGTCGTTTGCTTGAATTCTTTGTCTAAAGTAGAAGCACTGGCAAGAACTTGGGAGCCATTTGGATCACTGATTTGTGCATAAGTATGCCGAGGTGTTTTATGGACAGACAACCGGTTTACACCTGCTATTTTAATTCTTGAGCGAGTGCGACGGGCACGACGCAGACGGGTTGTTTTTTTATCCATACGTTCCTCTTTCAATTGATAATTGAAACAGTCCAATTTTCAATTATTTATTTCTTCTTAGTTAAACTAAGCCTGTAAAGTTTCCAGTACAGACTCGTCTTCAAAACGGTACGTGAGACTTTCACCTCATACCGCTCCTCTCTATATAGTGCTATCTTACTAGCCTTGCGTTCCAATGCTT
>QNER01000136.1 GCA_003646175.1 Candidatus Parabeggiatoa sp. nov. 1 | reverse complement strand
TTTTTTAGCGCAAATTGGTCAAAACGCTAAATTCAACTTTACTTATAGTATAGTTATCCAGAAAAGTTTTGTTCCCAGTAAAATTATTCGAGGTTTGGCAAACCTCGAATGTTTAGCACCGAATTTTTCTGGGCATCTATATATTATAATTGTCCGAAAATAAGGCTTTTATAACTTTAAATGATTGTTTTTATTTGGTTAAAATTGATTGACGGACAAGTCTATTATTTAAATATAAATCGTACACAAACAGCCCACCTCCTAATTTAGGCCTATTTTCGGTTGTACAATTCAACCTATTGATGACTCTATAAAAAATATCTGTGTATCATTTTATCCACAGTCCAATTCAATTTTTTATTATTCTTAATACGTTGCATAAATTAGCTATGTACAGGACAAAAAGTTGTAAAAAATTGATTTTAACGTATTTCGTGATGCTATCGCTTTTTTGCGATAGTATCACTATTGGGGATTTAAAGCCGCTTTGATACCCGCAACGCTATTTAGTGTTTTTCCCAAAGTGTTCGCCAACGACTTGAACTCTTTTATTTAGTGACTTATGTGACGCACTCCGTTTCTGGTAATGGTGATCTATCGCTTTTATTGAAGCCCGATTCATCAATCGAATCTAAGGCATTAGAAAAAGCGTTCTTAGGTGGTTGATAATTCCTATAATGTGTTAAGTATCATAGGATTATCAAAATAATGATCGATTCTGGCGGCGTAACATCAGTTAGTGATACGCCACCAAAAAAGCGATAGCATCACGACTTGAACACCTTTTTGTCCTGTACAAAAATAAATTAGTCAAAATCGGCGTTTAAAGGAATCCGATTTTTACCAAAAATCTGATTTCTTTGCTCTCATTTCTTTGCTCTCATTTTTAGGAGTTTCATAATGACTTATTTTGATCTATTAGCCGAAGAAGACTTGAAAGTCACGCCGACGTTGTTAGCCGCTTCTCGCGCCCGTAAAGATGTCAAGAGCCCACAAGAGTTGACGGTGGCGCGAAACCAATTTTTGCAACAACATGGCATCCTTAATCCTGACGAAAAAAATCATCAGGGCAAAACCAAACCTTTGCCTTACCAAACCATACGTCGTGATAAAAACGTGTTACAGCCTTTTCCCCGTTACAGTGCGAGGTTATTGTTGGAATTTACGCTGTTGACACCGTTAATCACGACAGATGATGACCCGTTTTATTTATGTGATAATCCTGCATGTAAAGATCCTATTTTTGGAGTTTATTATTTGTCAGCTACCACTATTAAAGGGCTATCAGCTGATGCTTATCAATGTGCTTTTTCTTCTGAGAGCCAAATAGAATTAGAACCAGAAAACCAGAGAAAGTTGGCTGATCTGATCCGTGGCTTTCGTGCCCAAGATGACAAAGAAAGTGCGTTACGCTTATTTGGGATTGCTGACGATGGGACAAACACTGATCCTAATCATGCTGGGAGGCTACATTTTTCCCCCGTGTGCTTTAAAGAGGGGCAATTTTGCGTGATGAATCCAACAGAGCCTGAAACTGCGACAGGCGATCATCCGATTCAATTTGAAGCCATTGCCCCCAAGCAAACTGGCGTTTTAGAAATCGTCTATTTTAATCCTTATGGGGCAGACAATAGCGATGAACAAACCATCCGTGACGACTTAGCTCAATGGTTGGCGGCCGTTGCGGTGTGGTGGCCGGTTTTAGGTTTAGGCGCAAAACGTCAGGCGGGGTATGGTGCGATTCAAATTGAAAAAGCCACTTTGCAAGCGGTGGATTGGTCAGGCAGGCAAATTGCTAAAACTCAGCAAAATAAAACGGTTGTCGGAAACAAGCCGCCGCCAAAGTTACCGCCTAGTTACTATGAAGAATACCTTGACGCTGAGGGTAAGCCAATCACTGAAGCAGCCTTGGAGGTTAAGATTGCGCCTCAATTAGCCAAAATGGCAGCCAAGATTGACGAATTAGAACTACAATGGCAAAAGGCGGGTGGCAAAGCTAAAAAAACAACTAAAAAAGGATGGGAAAACCACATAAAGAGCAGAGAATTCTATGCTTGCCAAGAAGGCTATAAACACAAGAAAGTGATTAAGTATTGGCAGAGATATGGACACATTTTCAAGCCTGCAAGCATGGCGGAGATACCATCTGTAGTGGTAGAAGACGGCCCGATTTATGAGCGTCGAGAAGAAGGCGAAGACAGTTGGATAAATCTTGCTCGTTGGATAGCAGGAGAAAAATAGGTAGTGGTGCATAAAGGCGGAGTCGGCCAACTTTAGTTTAGCCGACTCCTCAAAATCACCCACTGTAAATAGGAGCCCAAGATTTATCTTGGAAGGTAATAGGTAATAGCTAATAGGTAATTATGAGAAATTGTTAGAAATCCGATTTTTCCAAAAAAAATCTGATTTCTTTGATCATATATTTTCCGAAAGTCTACACATGTCTGAAGAGCAATGACTTGCCATGCCCAAAACCTTTGACATGAACGTTTTGCTATTACCTATTATTAATTACCCCTTTAATTCCCTTTGAGACCAAATTCGGTCATCATTCATCACACCATAAATCCGTTTAGACCAAAAATCCGTTGTACTTACATTAAAACTATGTCACTCCCAAAATTGATTCAAAAAACCGTCAGCGCGGTTTTTAATAGTCCACTGCTGCAAGCGTTTGGCATGGGCGATGTCTACAAAGTCCTGAATGAGCATTTTGTGTTGAGCGCACAGGAAATCACGCAAGCTTATCAAAATAGTTGTGCTTACGCCCTCAGTGCAATTGCGGCTGGGTTGGCTTCTGATGAAAGTTGGCAAAGTTTCTGGCAGAAAATCACCGATAGTCAGGTTGAACGTGAATTTGCTAGCCAAATTGTGGGCTTTTATTTGGAGCCGTTTGCGAAAGTGCTGGGATTACAAGGAACTGCGTTAGACGAGTTCCGCCAGCAAGCTATTTGTGATTGTCAAGCTTTGGCGGCGCAAAAAGAGGCGTTATTCCAAATCGCCCAATTTCAATTAACCGAAGCCGAGCTAGCCGCGTTAGTCAATGAGTCTGAAATCGCCACGTTGTCTGAATTAGTGATAGCGCATCTGCAATCCGTCGCACAAACGCGGGAATTGTTAAGCGAGCCGTTGGCGCAATTTCTGGCTTATCACAATTTATTGGGCCATGCGTTGTTATTTTTCTTAACCGAGGAATTGCGCGACAATCAACGCTTTCAAGCCACGTTGGATAATCTGCGCCAGCAAGGTTTGTTAGCTGACATACAGGATTTGCAACAGGCGCAATCCGATTTACAGGCTTTCTTTACCCACAAACTCACGGCGATTGAGCAGCAATTAGCCATCCAAAATCAACGCTTATTGCAAGCTGCAACGCCGACAGAATTCGCTGAAGTCGGACAACAATCAAAAACGCTGCTGTTAGAGCAACAGGCAATTAATGAAACGGTGGCGGAAATACCCCAGCGTCTGCAACAAGTCCAAAGCGAGTGGCAAATCACGCAGACGGCTTTTACCGAGTTTTCCCAGCAATTTAGCCAGTGGACGGTGTTTGCCAGCACCAAACTGGAGACAATCGTTGCGGCGTTGCCAGATTTACAGTATGGCATTGAACAGCTTGATGATAAGGTGGAGGTGCTGTTGGAAGGGCAGGCCAAGTTATCAGAAGAACAACAACGCCTGTTTGACGAAATTCAGAAATTAGCGGCGCATCTGGAAGTGTCGCCCCAAATCAAACCGCGGGATGAATTTACCCAATGTAGGGATGCCACTGAAGTGAAGCTGCGCCAAGCCATTGCCCAGTTTAAAAACTTACCCAATTACTTGGCTTATCCCGAAGTCACGCTACAAGTGGGTAGTCTTTCGTCGGTATTAGGTGATTTAAAAACCGCCGAAAGTTTCTTTTTTGAGATTTACCAAAATACCCAAAACGACAATCTTAAAGCCCACGCTTGTATGAATTTATTTCATATTTATTTACGGAATTGGCCCAAATTTTATGATAAGGCCTTGAAATACTTACAAAAAGCGATTCGTATCAATCGGGCGAAATATGTGTTGCATAATGTGGATTTGTATCCGATTCAACGCATACTTGGGGTTGGGGGCATGGGCTGCGTGTTTCTGTGCCACAATAGCATAGAGGAGCAACGCTTAGGAAAAGCATGTTGGGTGGTGGTGAAATGTTTATGGGAAAGTCAACGTGGTGAACCGGAACAAATTTTTGCCGAACCGTTAGCGATGGCGAAAATTGCCGGCGAGTTTGTGCCTAAACCGTTGCTCTATGGTTATGTGGATATTGCTAAACAAGAACGCGCTTATTTTGTAACGGAGTTTATCGAAGGGGCGGTGGATGGCGAGGCGTGGTTGGCTACCAACGGCAACATGGATTTACGCACTGGCGTACAAGTGGGGATTCAAGTGGCGCAATGCTTACAAAAAGCGCATCAGCATAGCATACTGCATTTGGACTTAAAACCCGCCAATTTGTTACTGAAAACAAGCGATTCGGGTTTAACCGTCAAAATCATTGACTTTGGGTTAGCCAGAATCGCCATGTCGTTAAGACAACACGCGGCTTTGGCACAGAAGCACTCCGCCCACAGTCAATTAGCGCAACAAGTGTTTGGCACGTTTGACTATGCACCCCCAGAACAACGGGGCGATCTTCATTATAGCCAAGTGACTGAAAAAAGCGATGTTTTTGCGTTGGGGAAAACTTTATATCGTTTATTCAGTGACAGGCTGCCGGATAATCTCCGGCAAAAATATTTACCGGAGGCACCCGGGTTGCATGAATTGTTGGAAGATTGTGTGGAACGTGAGCCGGCTGAACGTCCTAACATTGATACTGTTTTAACCCGTTTAACTGCTTTGTTACCTAAGAAAACGGCCAAAAGTATCGCAACTGAAGGTATCAAAACCACTGACAGCCTTCAACAAGTCACCAAGTCTCAAGCCGAAGAAAAACCGCCGATAAAGGAACCACAAACTGAACCAAGGCGCAAACCTCAAGCAACGGCACCGAAATATCCAAAACCAACGCAGAAAAAAACGGAAAAGGGTTCGCAGGTTGAACCAACCATCACTACCATAATTTTTCTAGTTTTATTGGGTTTGGTGCTTATACCGTTTGCAATTATTATTTCATTAGCTATTTTTCAGGTTGGGAAAGATGTTGTTGGCAGCATCATAATAATTGGTTGTTTGTTTGAGGTTGTATTGGTTGGACAGTATCTTTGGCGACACCGTCAAACCATGCAGCCGATAAAGAAACTACGGACGGAACCAAAGAAACCAAAGAGTAAACCTAAAGCAACGGAACCGAAATACCCAAAACCGAAAAAAACGGAAAATGGTTCGCAGGTTGAGACTTCTCTGGCTTTATTGATTTTTGGGTTTATTTTACCGCTTGTAATTGTTATTTCATTTCCTTACGAAGAAAGCGGTGCTATTATAGGTTTTTCATTGGCTATTTTGTTGGTAGGGCAATATCTATGGCGACACCGTCAAACCATGCCTATTGCTTCTAAGATAATTGGGCTTGTTGGTATTGGAATATTTTTCTACATATTAGCCATACTGTTTCTAAATGTCTGAATCCGGATTAACAGAATTGAAGAATTAATATTGAGTACAACGAATGACGTGGATAAGCGAATTAAAACCTTCATTTCGGCGTGTTCTCATTAATTGATAATGAATAAGCGAACCTATTTTTTTTCGCATTTTTTCATCCACGTCTTATCAAAAATCGTCAAAGATTGTTGAGCCTTATTCGTTTATCCACGTAATTCGTTGTACTTAACTTGCTGTCGCGGAAGTTTCTAAACGCACAGTGATTCAACAGAATATGATAGCCGTAATGATATTGGAAGAATTGGCTGATGAAGAACAATGGGATAATACTTTTGCACGTATATAGTACAACGAATTTACGAAATAAACGAATTGAATTTATTTACCCCATTATCCAATTCGTTTTTTTCGGTAATTCGTTGTACTCCATTTGTTGTACTCCATTTGTTGTATGCCAACATGATTAATAACATTAATCAACCACCGTTCAGATAGACTGCATTAAAAAAGGTTAACCTCTATGAAATATCCAGTGAATCTCAAACAAACTGAAGAAGGCTATGCCGTTTGGTGCCCGGGCTTACCCGGTTGTTGGTCCCAAGGACAAACCGAAGCCGAAGCTTTGGAAAATATTAAAGAAGCTATTTTTGACTATCTTGCCGTTAGAGAAGAATTAACCCAAGATGGATAAATATGCTATGTGGAGGTAGGATAATGTCTAAATTATCAGGTATCCCTCATTTACCAGCCGTTAAAGCGTTTGAAAAAGCTGACTTTTGGATTGCACGACAAGGTAAACACATCACCATGACAGATGGGGAACGCATTATCACTATACCAAGAGCAAACCCCATTAATGCTCATACCATGGGCGGTATCATAAAAGATGCTGGATTAACCATTAAAGAATATAGTACAACTTCTTTCCGAAATCAACGAATTTACCCCATTGTCCCATTCGTTTATTTCGGTAATTCGTTGTACTCCATTTGTTGTACTCCATTACATGACAAATCAGGCGTTTTAATATACCAAATAAAATTTAAATGGTTAATTTCAAAAATTGGCTGTTGCCCAAAATTGCACACTTGATGCACAAGTGATTGCTGTATTATATCAATTTCGGATTTATTGAACGTGTTTTCACTCGTTTTGAAATTTTACGCTATTTCCTGCATGGGACGAATGCGGGGACTTGGGAGTGTCCGATTCTCAGATTTAAAATGACGGATAACTTCTTCAACAACTTCGCATAATTCGCCATATAGCTTGACTGGATCATTTCCATGGATACCCGTAATTAAATCAGGGCACTTTCCAATGTAAGTTTGATATTCCTCACTCCACTCTACCCATTTATGATATTGCTCGCTTTTTTTCATTTTCCAACTTTTTTGAGTTTTTTGATAAGTTCTCTTTTAATTTTTACAGATACTATCCCTAAGAAGGGATAGCATCTGTAGAATTTGACGGATGCTATCCCTGGTTTCGGGATAGTATCCGTTTGTTTGAGATAGCTTTCACTCACCCATGTACTTCAACAAACTTGCAAATCGCGTATCGCCGGCAAATTTGGCAAAAACATCGACGTTGCCTTTATCAATCGTCACTTCCCCTTCAAAGAATTCGCCTTGTTTTTGCAGAGGGAATCTGGTGTCACCAACAAAAACCGTCACCTTTTCAGCCCCTGGCACTGCTAATTTAAAAGTTTGCGTTGTGCCCGCGGTTAAATAACGATGCTTTGGCTTGTAGAGATAGACTTCTTTTTCCTTAAACGGCGCATCAATGCTTGGAAAACCAATCTTGCCCGACTTGCCCTGACTCACTTTCACTTGGTAATCCAACGCATCTTCATAATTGCCAGTCGTCCCATTTTTCCGTTTGGCAAATAATCTCAGAATATACTCGCCAGCGTTGGGAAAAACTGCCTGAATTTCATATTGCCCGGCTTTTTTCTGGGCAAACGTGAGGGTTTTGTCTAACCGATTGTTACCTTTGATCACTCTCGCGCTCATCAAGGCATCCTTGGGCGCGATGATTGTCACCATCACCTGTTTTTCTGTTTCAATCAAACGGTGAGGATGGCTAGCGATTTTTAAACCCGCGTCAATAAAGGCTTGCTTAGGCAAAATTGGCATTTTAATTTTTTCGCCGGATTTGCCCTGACTGGCTCTAATCTTATAATCCAAAGCCCAAGGGTATGTGCATTTTTCATCCAGCTGTTTCGGTTTGGCATAGATTCTCAAGGTGTACTCGCCGGAGCCAGGAAAAGTCGCATGAATTTCAGACTGAGCAGCCTGTTTCTGAAGAATAGACGTATACGAACTGTCGAGTTTGTTACCGCCTTGTAGCACTCTCGCCAAGAGGAAAACATCCGCTGGCACCTGTAGCGTGACCGCAATTTTGTTATCGGTATGAATCAGGCCTTGCTGATGGCTGCTAATTCTCAAGCCATTTTTAAAAAATGCCGGCCTGAGATAAACCCGTTGATCATAGTCTGATTTGGAAAGGCGCGATTCCAGCAATTGCCATTTTGACTCTTTGGGAAAATGGTCATAGATGAATTGCTCAGGGGGCGTTAAAAAGTAATAGTCCTGAAACTGACGGACAAAACGTTGTTTCTCGTCGTCCAAGTAACCGGCACCCCACGTTGTGTCGATTAGCTGCCATTGCCCATCGATTTTGATGGCATTCCAAGCATGGTTAATGGTATCCGTCTGATGCACCGAGTAGCTATACCCTTTGGAATAACCGCTGATATTTTCGACTTCAAGTCCAGCTGCTTCTCCCAGCGTCTTAACCAACCCAGAATAGCCATCACAAACCGCACGACGATTTTTCAATAGATCGTCAGAATCAATCATCCGGTGTTCACCGGCAAAGTACTCTTCATCGTTATAAGCGATGTTATGGGTCACCCAGCGATAAATCGCCCGCGCTTTTTCACGATCATTTTTCGCCGGTTTTACCAAATAAGCTGCTAGGGTTTGCAGCGATTTTTCCGCCTGCGCTGGTGTATTAAGCGCATGTTGATCAATCGCTTCGTAAACCGAATGAGAGACAATGTCGCACCTTATAGTTGTTTCTTCGGGTGGGGTGGTAACTTTAGAGCCGCATCCAGAAAGGAGGACTGATGAAAAGAGCGTGGAGCACGTTAGTAAAGCAATTGTGCGTTTCTTCATAGTGGGTTTCCTCTAATAAAAGTTGACGGATGCTATCCCTGGTTTCGGGATAGTATCCGTTTTGCCATGTTACGGATGCTATCCCTTGGTTCGGGATAGTATCCGTTTGATACTGAAGCCTTCCAGGAAGTACTAATGATAGAGAAATTCAGAGAATAATTGGTACTTTTTAGAACGCAAATTAGTATCAGTTAGTACAACGGATTGACGGATTTTTTGAATTTTTCTCAATTAGTACAACGGATTGACGGATTTTTCGGATTTTTTGCTTCTTAGGATCGAAGAACAGTTCGGCTGAAGTACCCCGCTATCAGACAATTGCGGCAAGCTTTGGCGGAAGTTATTTATTTGTTGATCCTTATCAATCACAATCCAAGAATGAAGTCAATCCACTTTACTATCAACAATCATAATTCGTAATATCCGGAAAGAAGTTGTACTATCTACAATAATAATCCGTAATATCCGGAAAGAAGTTGCACTAATCAACAATAATAATCCGTAATATCCGGAAAGAAGTTGTACTATATTATTAGTATTTTTTGGAAGGCTAATCAGTATGATTTGTTCGGATGCTATCCCTAAGAAGGGATAGTATCCGTTTGAACATCTAGGCTCGGACATTTGGGTAAGTTATTCGGGTTTAGCCTCAGGATAATCCCCAAACTGAATATCAGGGAATTTGTGGATCCTAAGGCTACCATGATCAGTCACTTCAATACCAAACTGCTCATCGGCGGAACCCCAAATGTCTTTGAGTTCGATATAACCCGTGTCAGGACTACCTAAAGCACCCCGTTCAAAAACGTATGTAAACCGGTACATTTTCTCTCCATTACCCAATTCACCTGCGAATGTCATTGCAGCTAAAAATGGTCATAAATTCTGTTTCAGGGCAACATATCTTGGACGATCCAAACTAAAGTTTGGACTCCTTTTTCTGAAAGTCTGTAGCATCCATAAAATCACTGCGTGTGCAGAACCACCAAAAAACCTATTATACATACACCAAAAAACCAATTACCAATCAATCGGTTCTTTGCCACATTGCTGAAGATATTGATTGGCTTGGCTGAAATGTTTGTTACCAAAAAATTGTTTAGCAGACAAAGGTGAAGGGTGGGCTGATTTCAAAATCAGATGTTTACTGTTATCAACTTCCTTCCCTTTTTGTTGGGCATAATTCCCCCACAGTAAAAAAACCACCTGTTCTTTTTCGTCAGAAATGAGACGAATCACAGCATCGGTAAACTGTTCCCAGCCTTTTTTGCGGTGTGAAGCAGCTTTACTTGCCCTGACTGTCAATATCGCATTTAGAAGTAACACACCTTGTTCCGCCCAACGTTCCAAGTTGCCGGAAGTCGGAATGTCTTTCCCTATATCAGTTTGAATTTCCCTGAAAATATTTTTCAATGACGGTGGTATTTTCACACCGTCATTAACGGAAAAACAAAGTCCATTTGCCTGTCCTTCGCCATGATAAGGATCTTGCCCAATAACGACGACTTTTACCTCATCAAAACGACATTTCTCAAACGCATTAAAAATAAAGGCTTCAGGCGGGTAAATCGTCTGAGTATTCATTTCTTCGTTGAGAAAAACCATCAATTTTTGGAAATAAGCCTTTTCAAATTCAGGGGCTAATTTTTCTTTCCAAGAAGGGGCGAGTTGTGTTTGTATATTCATCATTGAAAAAAAATTTGTCATTTCGACGTTAGCAACTACTGATGCCCGGCTTTAGGACACAAACCGAGGATGGAACTCATCAAATCCAAGAACGAAAAATCGTAACTACTCAGCACCGAAGGTGCGAATTATTATAGCCTGGGGCAACGCCCCAGGTGCGGTGTTTATGATTGTTCCTAGGGCGTTGCCCTAGACTTTAATAAAGTGCCCTTTCAGGGCTGAGAACTACTCAGAACCGAAGGTGCGAATTATTATAGCCTGGGGCTTTGCGGCAGGTACAGGTGTTTATGATTGTTCCTAGGGCGTTGCCCTAGGCTTTAATAAAGCGCCCTTTCAGGGCTGAGTAGTTACGAAAAATAAATTGGTTAGTGCCCATTCCATATTAGAAACCTTAAGGCCTCAAGAAGTCAAAGAAATCGATCTCCACACTGGTTAAATAGGGATAATATTTCTTACCTCCTTCAATATCCGGTTAATCACTATTATATTACTTAATGTTCAAGTTAAAGTTTACTAATATTCTAATAGAGTATCAATCACATTCGTTCATCAAATAGTTATGATTTTTTTCCTTGTCTTTTGGATGTGTATGTTTGAACTAATGAGTTTTTTCAAAACCAGCCGGCATCAATCAACCAAATTCGTGAAGAAAATGGAACTTTAAAAGCGCTTAAACATTATAAAAACCGGTTCTAAATCCTAAAAAATCAAGAACACGAACCTGTTTACTAGAATAATCCCCTGAGAGATTAATAACAAATCAAGCCTATTTTTCAAAATGTTAGAAGTCTATTAGTTTATTAACAAATTTTAACTTGAACATTGAGTATTAGGAATTAAAAACGGGGCTGTGGTATCAAGATGAAGAAGTCGGTGATTTCGCAAACAAACTTGACAGATCATTTTAATAGGTATCCAAAATATTTTTAATTCCAATTTCTAACGCGGATTTTGCTGAACTCGCCGGTTTGGCGGATTAAATAGCGGCCACCCAGTTAGGCAGCGAAAGCCGACGTATCAAGGGTTACGTGGATGACCAAAGTAACAAACATTACATGCACAAGTGTCGCGGGTAAAGTTGGAAGCCTCATTTGTATCCGAAATTCATCACACCCATTTTAATTTTTTGATAATTAAAATTAAAGATAAAATTAAATTTATCGGCCTATCAAATCAATAAATTTTAAATGACATATAATTCAATGACTTTTTAAATAGGTGTGCTGAATATAAGTTATATTATATTTATTTGAGAATGTTAATTATATTAAAGGGAGCAAACGACAACTGCGGTTTGAAAATGCCGGTACCACAAGCTGAGCTTTTAGATTAACTATATCAAAAAGTAAATGTATCATTTTTATAACAAAAATTGGGTGTTGTTTTTTCAACATATATGTTGCATTTTCATTTCAATTGCGTTAAAGTTCGCATCA
>QNER01000135.1 GCA_003646175.1 Candidatus Parabeggiatoa sp. nov. 1 | reverse complement strand
TGTTCGCGTTTATCAGACAGGCGCAGCCAGGTTTTCGCGTTTTCCAAATTATGGCCGCGCAACAAAAAGGCCGGTTTGTGGTTTTCGGTTTCCCACTTGATGGCGCGTGCTAATAAAATTTTATGCTGTTCATAATAGTCATGATCGCGACGTAGGATGTTCAGAATGTCATCAATGTCGCTGTCATAATCGGCTTGGCAAGTGTTATTGGTAAAATCCACGTATTGCAAACCACGCAATACGTTGGGGATAGCGGATTCTGAGGTGGGTGCAATTAATAATGGCACAATACGCTTATTATATTGCAGCGCATGATCTAACTCGCGCTGGCAATAGTCGGACACCACGGAATGGGGTGAGATAAAGAAAAATAAATTGTCGGCGTTTTCGATCCCGACTTCAATCGCCCGCCCATAATCGGCACCCTTTTCGATATCCTGATCATGCGTCCAACAGGTTTTGGCATGACGCGACAAAGATTGGATTACCGAATTGCGAATATCTTTATCTTGGGTGTCATAACAGATAAAAATATCTGTCATTAAGTTTTCGGCATTTTTGCGCGCTTCGCAAATGTACTCGCACACTAGCGCGGTGGGTTGGCACGGCGGTTGCTTAGGTGGCAAAAACTCGGTCAATAGCCAGTCTTCGGCCATCAAACGCTCTTTACCCACGAGTAAATGCTGGGTGGCTTTTTGATTTTTTTGCCAATGCAGCGCGTGGGTCAAAATATCGGTGTGCGTATGGACATAATCCGTTTGCCGCTCAAGCACCGCGATTAACCGTTCGACCACACCTTCAAGCGCATCGATGCTTTTGCCAAACCGCGGCTTATCAAAAAAATCGACACTTTTCAGATAGTCAATATCCTCATGTTTAGCCCAATTATTTTCATAAGGCTGCGCCCATTCGGCCAAACGTTGGCAGTCGTCATCGGACAATTGTTCTTTGGCATCCAACCAATCGGTTCTGCCAATTAGCGCATGCGAGCGATTAAGGACATCGGCGGTGGTGCGAATATTTTGGTTAGGCAAGTTGAAAAACTGATAAAAGTTTACCATCACCTGTTGATCGCCGGCCGCGAGTGCTTGCTCTTTGGTCTTAAAAATCACCATTTGATTTATCGGGATAACCCGTTTGCCGAGCAGCCGTGCATATTCCAATTCAACCAAGCAATACGGTGAGGTTAGGCAGCGCGGCGCCATCACGCAGATAAAGTTATGCGCCGACTCAATGCCATGATTGATGCGCACTGCATAGTCATCCCCATCGGGGATATTGACCTTATCAAACCAAGTGTCACAGCCGGCGAGCTTTAATCGCCGGTGCAATCTCGCTACTAAATATAAGCTCTCGCGCCGGCCGTAGGAAATAAATCCGTATTTTGATTTTGATTCTGAAAATTGATGAGTCATAATTAAAATACCTTTAATAATATGTATTTAGGAGTCCAAACTTAGGAGTCCAAACTTTAGTTTGGGCGGCCAAACTAAAGTTTGGACTCCTACTATTTAATAAGCGAGCGATTGTAAAGTATCTTTTTGGAGTTGTCAAATAATATAATATAACTACAAGGATTGTTTATAAGAAAGGATTTATCAGAAGGGATTTGCTTGTGTAGAAGAGAGTGCAGCGAATTGAGTACAGCGAATTGAGTGCAGCGAATTAGCGAAATAAACGAATTAACCCACTCCTTTCCCTGAATAAATCCGTAAAATCCGGAAAGAAGCTGTACTAAACTTACCGCAATGCTCAACAAAAAACTCAAAATATTCAATCGCCCCTTGCGTATTGCCAGTCAATGCCCTAGCCAATCCCCGGCTTCTACGAAAATACCCCTTTTCAGAGTCAAGTCCTTAATCCAATATTGCTCAAATATCACAGTGGCAGCACTGTGCAAGTGGTGTTAAATGGTAAAGTAAAACTGTCTGTGGCGGTTATTGCTTACCCGACGGTGAGCAATTATGACGATATCGATCCTTTGATAGCGGATACCGAAATTCGGGTAGAAATCATTCAAGCTTTCAAACCGCTCTCCAGTTTTGATATGGTGTTGTTGCCGAGTAGTAAAACGACTATACAGGATTTACAATGGATGAAAGCCAATGGACTATTTCAGGAGATTTTAAAATACCAAGGGGTGATTTTCGGTATTTGTGGGGGTTATCAAATGTTATTTGCAAGATATTGAATTGGTTGATAATCATGTGCCCATCACTGAAACCGGGCTGAATTTGATTGACGACACTTATTAGTATTATCAAAGCTATTTTTATCCGGCGTATCGTGAAAAGACGATACGGGCATTTGTGGATAATGTTGCTGTCCATTTGGATTGTGAGGTTATACTTTCTGCATTGAGATAGACACAGAGAGCACAGAGTTACACAGAGTTACACAGAGTTAAATATAACCAGTACAACGGATTGACGGATTTTTCGGATTTTTTTCTGACTCTTATCAATCACAATCCGTTAAATCCGTCAATCTGTTGTACTATGTATAGCAATGGTTAATGGTTAATGATTTAATGGTTAATGGTTAATGGTTAATGATTATTTAATATAATTATCAATGACTTAAATGATATAAATGTACTTAATGCAATCGGGAAACGCTATAACTGATAACGGATAACTGATATGAAAGTTGCTTTTTTGGGGGGCGTTAAAAGTGGTAAATCTCGGCTGGCAGAAGAACGAGTGCAAACCATGACGGGGGCACCAAAACCATATTATTTGGCAACCACTGAATGTTGGGATGAAGAAATGCAATTACGCATTGCAGAACATCAAAAACGTCGCGGAAAAAATTTTGAGACAATTGAAGAAAGTCTCGATTTGTTAGGGGCAGTTAAACGGTGTGATCGCCCAGTGTTAATTGAATGTGTCAGTATGTGGTTGAATAATATGCTGTTTCATAACAAAAACAGTGCCGATATTTTGCCGATTTTGGAAGAAACGCTACTGCAACCCCAAGAAATGGTATTAGTGCTTAATGAAGTCGGGCAGGGCGTTATTCCTGATAATCCTTTGGCAAGACAATTTGTCGATTTATCGGGGCGAGCCGGGCAACTGTTAGGACATTATTGTGATGAAGTTTATTTTTGTGTGGCTGGACTTAAAATGAAGATGAAATGAAATGTTCTTGTTATGACGGATTTTGGGAAGGACATAGGTAAGAGTTATGAGTTATTAACTGGACAATGTCTTATGATTATTCGTTTCAGGCGTACCAAGTAAGATAAGGCAGCGTCGTTTATCAGGAGTACAAAGCGAACTTTGTACAATTAAATAACTTATTGTTTTTTAAATGAAATGAATTTATTGTTCTAAAACGTTGTAATTATTAAACTGATGTTACGCATAATGCTTCAAAAGGGCTGGGCGAGGTTTGCAAGCCCCGCCCGCAACTCTATATGAGTACAACGAATTACGGGGATAAACGAATGAGTCTCTTGAAAAGGGGATAAGGCTTAATTTCGATGGGTTGTTACCCACAGATATTTCACAGCGATTTTTCAAAAAGCTTTCGCCGCAAAATTTTTATCTCAAAAAGTTTTAATTCGTTTATCCCCGTAATTCGTTGTACTCATTGTGTTTATTGTTGTTCATTAAAATGGGAATGCGCCCTGCGTAACATTAATAACTGATGTGACGCACAATGCGTACTCTGTCATTTCCAGCTTTGCTCAGAATAAAATGAGCGATTTTAAGATTTCTCGCTGCACTCGAAATGACAAATCTCATCCACATTTCAGGACTACCCCATTTTTCTATGTACAGGACAAAAATAAATTAAAATTAATATTTATTTTTCATCGAGTGATACTATCGCAAAAAAAAGCGATAGCATCACGACTTGAACATCTTTTTGTCCTGTACAAAACCCCTTTTTAAGACATTTATTGTCGCTTTAAAGCTTTTTTTAGGGAATAGGGAACTGGGAATTGAACTATAATATTTTACCAATAAAAACCATAAGTTAATAAATAATTCCCATTCCCTATTCTAAGCCTTTCCCCAAATCAATCCGTTACAATTAGAAATTCTTTCATTCTTCAGTTTCTTTTTGCTCTTCCAAAGCTTGTTTAAGATGTTCACTTTCAATTACCATCTGTGCCATAAGCTCAGCTGCTTTGTCAACTGTTCCACTGCGCCCTAACTGTTCCAACATTTTACACAAAGTCACAACGCGCTGTGCTCCTAAAATAGCACTTGCCCCTTTAAATTTATGCGCGCCTGAATACAACATTTTGTCGTCTTGCGAGACAATAGCCTGCTGTAATGTCGCCAAATAGGTGGGCAATTCCTGCAAATAAAGGGCTATAATCCAATTGATTTTATCGTTTTGGATATTGGCACGCATCTCGTTTAATACGTTGAAATCTATAGGACTTTCATCTTCAGTCAGCAATGAACCGTTATCCGTTATCACAGTTTCCGCCAACTCTTCATTCTCTGATTTCTGAATTAGAGAACAACTGGTATCAGGCACGGTTGAAGCTTGATTGACTTCTGAAATACTGAAGGTTTTCTTTTCCAACCATATTTCTAATTTATTCTTGAGCTCATGAAGAATAATAGGCTTAGTCAAGTAATCATCCATGCCCGCTGCGATACAGTGTTCACGAGTTGCTGGCATCACATCTGCCGTAAACGCGACAATGGGAACACGGTGTTTACTTTGTTGCTTTTCACGTTCACGTATTTTGCGACTCGCCGCATAACCGTCAAAGTCAGGCATATTGCAATCCATAAAGATTAGATCAAAATCCTGTCCCTCCACTGCCTCGATTGCTTCAAAACCATTCACAGCAACATGAACGTTACAATCTAACTGCATCAGCGTGTCCTTGGCAACTTCTTGATTTATCACGTTATCCTCTGCTAACAACACCTGCCAGCGTGGTGCCTGCGTCTGGTTCTCATTATCGACGTGATCCTTGCTCACTTCTTCATTCTGACTTTCAATTGCCATGAGTAAACAGGCTAACAAGTCAGCTTGGAGAACGGGTTTATTCAAATAGCCGGCCAGTTGTTTGATAATGTCAGATTCTAACGGATGTTGTAAAGTCGTCATCATCACGATCAAGAGATCGGCAAAGTTGGGATCCGCTTTAATTTGTTGTAACAAAGCTAAACCATCATCCAATTCTGGCATTTTCGCATCAATCAATACCATTTGAAAAGGCTGGTTTTGTGCGACAGCTTCACGAATTTTTTCTAGGCAGGCATCGCCAGAACGCGCCGTTTCCGCCTCCATCTGCCAAGCACGAGTTTCGTCAAGCAGGATTTGCCAACTAGTCGCATTGTCATCGACGATGAGTATTTTCAAGCCACGTAATTTGTTGATTTTACGTTCAAGATCATTACTTTGGAATAACGCGTTTTCTGATAACTGTTCACTGAACATTGACGCCTTCTCACTGCTCGTTGATAACGGTTTTTCCAAAGGTAACTTAAACCAGAAAGTACTACCCTTCCCGTACTCGCTTTTTAAATCAATTTCCCCGCCCATTTCATAGATTAACCGACGGGAAATGAATAAACCCAGTCCAGTGCCTGGCGACTTATTGGAATCTTCAGTACGAAAATACAGTTGGAACAAATTATGACGAACACTCGGTTCTATGCCGATGCCTGTGTCTATCACTTCAAAGTGTAGAACAACCTTTGTTGATGTTTCGCTACTCACCGACAAACGCAACAATACTTCCCCACTCTTGGTAAATTTAATCGCATTACCTAATAAATTATTAATAATTTGCCGCAAGCGACTTGGTTCACCTCGTAGCGTTTTCGGCAAATGGGGAGGCAATTGGCAGAGTATTTCTAGTCCCTTACTCTGAGCAGAAGTGGCAAATAAACTAACCATTTCTTCAACCAATTCTCGGGGGTTAAATTCAATAATGTTGAGAACCAAACCCTTACCGGCTTCAATTCTGGAAAAATCCAAAATATCGTTAATAACCGTCAACAACACTTGCCCCGAATTTTCTATCATCTGAACATAATGTTGTTGTTGGCGCGTTAACGTTGTTTTACGCAATAATTCCGTCAAGCCGAGTACCCCATTCATTGGAGTACGAATTTCGTGACTCATCGCTGCTAAAAAGAGAGTTTTGAAGCGGTTAGCCGCTTCGGCGGCCTCTTTATTTTGTTGCAATTCAATTTCCGCCTGTTTACGGTCAGTAATATCACGCAAAGAAACTAGGGTAAGCTGCTCACCCTCCCATTCGATTTCAGATAATTGCAATTCACCAACATGAGAATGACCCTTGAAATCTTTAAACTTAAATTCGGCTTTTTTAAACTCCACCTCGAAGGGGGCACAGAAGCTTTTTCCAATCAATTCGCCTGGCAGTGCTTTGTAGAGTTTTTCCGCGGCGGGATTGACAAAACGAATCAATCCTTCTTTATCACAAACCAAAATGGCATCATGACTACTTTCAATGATAGAGCGAAATTTAGCTTCACTTTGCCGCAATGATTCCTTAAATTGTTTACGCGCCAAAGTGCCTCGAATACTGTCACCTGCCACTTTTAACACAAAAATTTCGTAGGGTGACCATTGACGCTCACGATGACAGTCATCCAAGCCAATAAATCCCCAAAATTGTCCCTTAAAATGAATAGGCACAATTAAAATGGAAATCACTTTATAGGAGGCTAACAAAGAGCGAATTGGTTCCGGAAACGCGTTAACAAGCCCCGCGATTGGCTTGTCTTTCTCAAGAATGTCATACCAACCCGGTAAGTAGTAGGCATAAGAGAGGTTTTTCAGCTTATGCGATGTGTTAAAAGGTTTATATTTTTCATTTACCCAAGTAATCCGTTGATTAATAACAGATTCACCGGTTGCTGGCACGACATAATTTTCAAAAATATAGGCCCTATCTACCGCAGTGAGACGGCCTAAAATTTCTAGTGCCGAGTGAATCGCCTTATCATCATCAGGTACCGTTAACAAAGTATGCGTTACCTGAGCAACCCCATGCCAAAGGCGTTGTTGTTCTTGTAAGCGTTCTTGAAATTGTTTGCGTTCTGTGATGTCGATATTAGTGCCCACCATGCGATAGGCGTGTTCTTGCTCATCATGCACCGTTGTACCGCGTACAATCATCCAACGAGTTGAGTCATCTTTATCCAACAAGCGGTATTCTTCCTCAAAGCGGGGAATCCGTTGTAATAAACAATCCCGCGAGACTTGGCGTAAACGTGTTACATCGTCTGGATGGACTAAGGCCATCCAAGCTTCCAATTGGCTTGGCAATTCACTATCAGTAAAGCCGAGTAAGGTTTTTAGATTGGGATCCAAATACATTTCATTCGTTTTGATATTCCAATCCCACACGCCGGTTTTGCCAGCACCAACCGCCAGTGCATAGCGTTCTTGACTGAGTTTTAGAGACTGTTCAATTTGTTTGCGCTCGGTGATGTCATAAGCAATTTCTAGCCGCACTAGCCGCCCATCAATCCAGCGGATAGCGCGATCATGTACAAGGTACCATTTATCCACTAAGGTGCTGTAACATTCCCATTGATGCGATACGTCAGGCTGTTCATCAGTGGTGAGGATTTTATTCCTGTTACAAAACGGACAGGGGCTGTTTTTTTGCAGGAAAACTTGCCAGCAAATTTTCCCAACTACGTCGCCAAACAACTGTCGCCCATATTGGTTTTCATACAGAATTTCATACGTGTCAAGATCAGCCACATACACCAGCGCGTCCAAACTATCGAGTATGAGTAGCAAATGTTGATCTGTCACAGGTGGCACTGATGCGACTTCCAATCCGGTCGTTTGTTGTTTATAGGCATCGAACTCGGTGATTTGTGCATAAAAGCCATGCGCTTCTGGCACTGCTCTCCATAACAACCAATGATAATTACCATTAATATGCTGGCAACGCGTTTCAAACGAAACTTCAACACTTCCAGAACTAAGCTGCGAGATAGCTTGTTCAGTGGCTTGACGTTCTTGGGGATGTACTAAGTCTAAGAGATTAGGCCAAACGGATTGCGAGGTGTTGTCTAGGTGATTTTGTGGCTTTGAGGCTTTAGCATCAGTCTGTTCGCCTATCGCAGTACGGCCCAATACTTTTGCAAATACAGGGGTTACTTGTTTAAATTCGCCACTAAAGTCTACAAAACATAGCAACAGTCTAGGAACTGATGATAAATTGTAGTTGTTTTCCATTTATGAGTGTCCTCCAATCAATAAATTTTGTGTGGTTAAGGTGGTTTGTAGGGGCTGGTTAACGGCGCGTAATCCGCCTTCATTGCAATGGTGGATTAGCAATGCGGCTAATCCATCCTGAGTTCAGAGGTTTAACCGCACTGGTTGGTAAATTTTAGCCGCGGTTTTTTAAAGTATTAATAACTTGTTCATCGAGTGGGCGCGTTTCCAAAAAACAATCTATCCTGAGTACAACGGATACGCGAAATAAACGGATAAAAACCAGGTTAACTTTGATGTCTTATGATTCATCGAACCGACTTTGAACTTATAAAAGTTGTAGCAATATATCTATCAATGCGAAGTTGTCTGACGGATAATTAATAGATATTATACCGATTTAATATTAAGTGTTTTATTTTATTATTATATCTGTAAAAGATAACTTGACACAATTAATGGGTTACGTTATAGCGTTTCCCGATTGAATAAACTACACTTATACATGGAAATGGCCCCCAGGTTCCCTTAAGGCTATTCACATTCAACAACTGAAGGGTTGGTGTATTAATAAAATATCAACTTTCATTCATTATATATAATATGGATATAATTTTGTACTTCATTCCGCTGCGAGCCATGGATGGCGAGTAGTCTCTGTCCGCTTTAGCGCTTTCTTCAGTTCGTTCCAGCCAGCGTAGAGTCATGGGGGAACGATTCCTTCGCCTCTTCTGTCGAGTGGTACCGGACAGCCAGAGCCCCATTTAATCCGTGTCGTGGGAAGCAAAGGTAAAATGGGCATGGATGCTCATTTTACACTCTTTGCCCCATCGACACTTCATTCAATCGGGAAACGCTATAAATAGGTATAAACTCTAATTAATATAGGAGCAACCCTATCCGTTTATTTCGCGTATCCGTTGTACTTAACTGTCCGTGGTGTGGGAATGCGTCTTCATCAAGTTTATTCTGTTAATTCTTTGTCTGAATCAGGATTTTCAGAATCAAGCACTTTAGGAATTCTATAATAGTAAGTATAACCTATTTATTGTTCATCTATCCGAGTCATATCGATTGCCAAACAAAATGGCCAGCGCGTACCACGGGGCAACGTTTCCACATCAAACAAAACACCTTCGGCCGCTGCTCCCGTTGCCGGCAAAATGCCTACACCTTGTCGGGCTTCGTGCAATGGGGTTCTGCTTCTTCTGGATGGCTTGAGAAAAATTGCCAAACTGAACGTGGTGGGATTTTTTTAGGTTCATGATAAGGCGCACTGGCTGCACTGATTTTGGCGGGCAAATGCTCGTACAGTTTTCGTGCAGTGGCGAGTAAAGCACCGGCTAAGGTGGTACCGCGTAACGTAAAACTATTTTTACCCTCACGGCACAGCGGTTCGTCCACCGTACCACCGCCTTTAGCATTACCGCCGACACTTAATGCCGAATCTTGAACCAAGTGGCCGGTAAATATTGTTATGTATTCACGCATTTTTTAATTTTAACCATTGTTTACGGACTAAGCTGTCGATAAAAAACTGTGCTTGTTCTAGCGTTTGACAATTATCGTTAACAATTCGCGTTATTGCCGGTAAAGGCACCTTTTCCCAAGGTTTACCGCCAAGCTGCTGTGCATGGTCTTGTAACTTCTGTAAACAGTCCAACACCCCAGCTTTATTCTTGGCAATATTCACTTGCTGACGCAGATATTGCCATTGGGTTTTAGTTGGTCCCCCTTCGCCACCGTTGGCGGGTAACGGGAATAGCCCCAGGTGGAACATGGGGACAAAATGGTGTCTGAAAGGGTTGAATATGAATAGCCCCAGGTGGAACCTGGGGAAAAATGCCCCCACACGCAACCCTGAAAGGGTTTGTTGGTTCGATTGGTTCCCTAGGTTTCACCTAGGGCTATTCACATTCAACATACTTACGGGTTGGGAGCGTTGGTTCTAGCGGGAAAATAGAAATGCGCCGGGCAACCACAAGGGATGGCCTCTACGCGGTGCCCTTTGTGGTAAAATACCTGTTTATTTGTGCTTCAGTACTTAATGCACTAAAAAATCAAACGCATATTTTGCTTGACATACTAACAACAAATCATCGCCCCCTAACATCAAAAGCTGATCGGGCCGATATTTGCTTTCAAATCTTTTAAAGGTTTCGGTTAAACTGTCTACCACAGCCCGCCGCACAGCCACTCGCATACTGTGGAAAAACCTTTCGCCATGCGCTTCATTAAGCAAAAAGTTGTGTAGCTGTTCCTGATTTAAAGTGGGTTTCTCCGGGCTTTGCTGCCATTGTTTAAAACGATTACCAACACTATTACCGTCTGCATGAATAACGGCAAGATATTCATTACCACATAAGTGTTCTAAATCAATGGGTGAATAACCCACGGGTGGCAGTTTATGACTTAGCAACCCGATAATATCACGGGTTGGCTTAATATCACGGTTTGGCTTTTTATCTTGGTACCGCAATCCATTGAAAAACAGCTTGCCGGCTTCTTTATTTTTACGTGTTGCTTCAGATACCCATGCGTTTTTATCTCCCCCAATTGGATAGTATTTTGCCAACGCGGGCCCATTGCCCGATTCTTGACAGACTTGCAGCGGTGGTAGATCAAAAATGGCTTGGGTTTGTGCTTTCTTAGCAGGAGAAACCTTGTTATCTATTTTGTCAACAACCGCCTTCATGGATATCTCAAACCGAAGTCCGGGTAATTCGCGTATCAACAGGGATCCCGCTGCATTTCTAAAACGTTCTGCCTTTTCTTCATTGGGAAACAACGCTTGAAAATGCCCGCCATCCCGGCTTAAAATACCTTTTTGGTAAAGCTGTCTGGGATCATCCCAATTATCGGAGTGACCTGTATTATGATATGTTTCATCATACAGGGGGCAATTGCGCTGCGGTGGGAAACTCACCTTTTGGGTAACGGTATGATTGTTGCTTGGCTAAACGAGGTAATTTTACCCGCATAGTTTCTCCCAACAATACATTAGCCCCTATCATATCCCGCAACCGCGGCACGGCGAATAAAAAAGTTTGAATGCGTAAAAATTCAATCTGAACGACTTGAAAAGAATTTGATGTTGTCATTGTGTGTCATAAAACTTAGTACAACGGATTGACGGAATGAACGGATTTAATAATATCGAATACAATGAATATCAGTAATTTAGGGGGACACTCCAAGGGGAAAGGGGTTGGGGTTAAAAAAGTCCAAACTAAAGTTTGGACTCCAGATTAAGCTATATTTTGTGGTTTTGCGTTTTTCTCCTTTCCACTTGGAGCGATCCCCCTCAATATCTACGCGCTCCTTTTATCAAAGTACCCACCCCTTCATCGGTAAAGATTTCTAATAACACCGCATGTTCAACGCGCCCGTCAATAATATGGGCGGTATGCACACCACCCCGCACTGCTTCTAAGGCACAATGCACTTTTGGCAACATACCACCTTCAATTGTGCCATCTTCAATCAAAGCCTGCACTCGCGCTGCATCCAAACCCGTCAACAATTCACCTTGTTTGTTCAAAACGCCGGCGGTATTTGTTAGCAGCATTAACTTTTCAGCTTTCATGACTTCTGCCAGTTTGCCAGCAACTAAGGTTAAACTAAGCCTGTAAAGTTTCCAGTACAGACTCGTCTTCAAAACGGTACGTGAGACTTTCACCTCATACCGCTCCTCTCTATATAATGTCCTTTTACCGACCTCGCCTTTATTGCAAGTG
>QNER01000134.1 GCA_003646175.1 Candidatus Parabeggiatoa sp. nov. 1 | reverse complement strand
ATTTTTAAACCTTTGATACTATTGTTTAAATGGGCAGTGTAATCTTCTGGTGGGTGGTTCAAAGAAGTTGAATCACGTTCATCAAACCCCGCCATCACGTTCAACAATAACGCAACATCTTCGGCACTATGCCCTATCGGGCCGCCTTGATCTAAACTAGAAGCAAAGGCTATCATGCCATAACGTGACACAAGGCCGTATGTCGGTTTTAACCCAGTCACACCACAAAAGGCGGCCGGTTGGCGAATAGAGCCACCGGTGTCTGTCCCTGTGGCAACGGGGGTTAGACGAGCCGCGATGGCGGTAGTAGAACCGCCTGACGAACCGCCCGGGACTGCCTGAGTATCCCAAGGATTTTTCACCGGGCCGTAAAAACTGGTTTCATTAGAAGAGCCCATGGCAAATTCGTCCATATTGGTTTTACCCAACATGACCATGCCGGCAGCCTGACATTTTTCTACAACAGTGGCATTGTAAGGGGCAATAAAGTTATCCAACATTTTCGAGCCGCACGAGGTTTTAACCCCTTTGGTACAGAAAATATCTTTATGAACCAGAGGAATTCCCGTGAGCCGGCCGGCATCGCCCACGTTCAAGTGTTCATCCGCTACAGTGGCTTGAGCCAGAGCCATTTCGGCTGTGACGCTAATAAAACTGTTCAGGGGCGCATCATAACGTTCAATCCGTTCTAAAAAATGACGGGTTAATTCAACACTAGAGCATTCACGCTGATGTAAAGCATGAGAAAGTTCAGCAAGCGTTTTATTGTGCATTTTTAACAATTTAAAAATTCAGTCATTGAAAAATTCAGAAATCAGTCGTCAGAATAAACGATTGGGTAATGCCTCACAGGGAAGTGGTAAGCACTTAAGGCAACTCCAAATTAAAAATATACCAACGAAATACTGTGTGAAACGTAAATATCAGGGGTTGAAACCGGTATTTTATGATTTACGTGAGTTAGACTTTATTTTTCAATAAGTTACCAAAATATTGATTAATCAGAGAGTGAGCGGTAAGTTATTGATTATAAATACTTTATTAAAATATTAATACCATAGTTTTCAGCATATTATAACCAAAAATCAAGGGGACATTATTCCCGCATGGTTTTTAACTGATTGATAATAAAGCTATATTTACAACAGATTGATATCATGATAATTTAATATTGACTAAAGTCGAACTCACGTTATTTGGTTGGTTTCTAACGGCTACATTTGGGTATGTTATTTATAATTAACTATTCAATAACTTTAGGAACCAAGTACAAACCCGCATTAACCTGTGGTGCAATGGTTTGAAAATGAGAGCAAAGGTTAGTTTCTGACACAATATCGGCACGCAACCGTGTTTGTGCATCAAGAGGGTGTGCCATGGGGGTTATGCCGGTGGTATCAACGCTATTCATCTGTTCAACAAAATCTAAAATATTGGACAAATGATGGGTGTAGAGTGGAATATCCGGCGATTTGAACGAAATACGAGCTAAGTGGGCCATTTTTTCGACCTCTATTTTTGAGAAAGACATTTTAAACTCCATGCTTAAAGTGACGACTTAGTTTAACTGATTGGCGGTAATTGTACATTCCCCAGTGCGATGGCAAGGTTGAAAATAAAACACTGATTATCAAGTGTTTTTGTGAAAAATAGGGACGTGCAAATACAATAATTGATTCAAGGGCGTTTTCAATACCTTCGCCATTTTATCGAATAGCGAATAAACATCATATAAAAACCATAAATTATGTCATATTCTCTGATGTTTTTAACCCGAATATTTCACAAACGGCTGGAAATTTTATCTAATAGGTTGATTTATAAAAACTATATGACAAACAACCTTTATTAAAAAAAGTTATTTTCCGATGGCTTTAATAATCATAGCCTTAAATATGAATTTGAAGAATTTATGAAAAATCAGGGTTTTAATTAGTTTTGAAATTTATTTTGGCGTTAAATCGCAAGAGATTCAGCACTTATTACGTCACTTAATGAAATATAAATAATGCGAATTAAGGGTTGAAGAACTCATTGAAAATCAAGCTATTAAAATAGCCAAATCAGGTACTACAGCGTAAAATTGTTAATCTTTTTTTTTAATCGTGGTTTTTATTAGACACAAGAATTTTAACTCTTAATTCGCATAAATAAATTTTATACGACTTACTATTTGTTATTCGCGAAGGGATTATGTTTTATCATATCATTTTAAAAAGATTGCTACGTTATATTGATTAAATCAATAAGTTACATCATATTTTGACGAAGCCAAGGCGCAATGGGCTGCCATTGAAGGCTAAATGCTATTCTCATCATCATTTATCACAGGATTGACAGCAATTCCATGTTCAAAAGTTTGCGCGGACTTTTTTCAAACGATATTTCTATTGATTTAGGCACAGCTAATACCCTGATTTATGCCAAAGGGCAAGGTATCGTTCTTGATGAACCCTCGGTAGTGGCGATTCGACAAAGTGAGGGTAACGGTGGCGGTATCAAAACCATCGCCGCTGTAGGTCAGGAAGCCAAACAAATGCTTGGCCGTACACCCGGTCATATCACCGCGATACGGCCTATGAAAGATGGTGTTATTGCGGACTTTACAATTACTGAAAAAATGTTGCAATATTTTATTCATAAAGTCCATGAAAACCGATTTTTGCATCCTTCGCCACGGGTGCTTATATGTGTGCCATGTGGCTCAACTCAGGTAGAACGCCGCGCCATTCGCGAATCGACACAAGGCGCAGGGGCGCGAGATGTTTATTTGATAGAAGAACCCATGGCAGCTGCGATGGGTGCGGGAATGCCTGTCAGTGAAGCCACCGGATCAATGGTACTTGATATTGGTGGTGGAACGACGGAAGTGGGTATTTTGTCCCTTAATGGTATTGTTTATTCAGAATCTATTCGCACGGGAGGGGACCGTTTTGACGAAGCGATCATTAACTATGTACGTCGTCATTATAGCACCTTAATTGGTGAAGCGACTGCTGAGCGCGTAAAACAAGACATTGGTTCGGCCTTTGCCGGTAAAGAGTTGCGTGAGACATATATACGAGGGCGTAATTTAGCCGAAGGTATTCCCCGCAGCCTTAAACTGAACAGTAACGAGGTATTAGAAGCGTTGCAGGAACCGTTGGCGAGTATAATCAGCACTGTAAAAGCGGCGTTAGAGAAAATCCCGCCTGAGCTTGGCTCCGATGTGGCGGAAAAAGGCATAGTATTGACGGGCGGTGGTGCATTGCTAAGAAATATTGACCGTTTGTTGATGGAGGAAACGGGGTTGCCAGTTGTTCTTGCGGATGATCCGCTGACATGTGTGGCTCGCGGGGGGGGGCGTGCGTTGGAGATGATTGATGAGCATGGGCCGGAGGTTTTTGCTTTAGAGGGCACTTGATTTATAGTTATCAATTATGAAACCTTCAATCATAGAGGGGCGAGCACTTGCTGTGCGGGCGGTGATTTTTGTGTTGGCATCAATTTTTTTAATGATCGCGGACCACCGCTGGGATTATTTAAAGACGGTGCGTACTCATTTATTAGCCCTGGTTTATCCTATTCAATATTCAGTGAATTTGCCCGTGAAGGCGGGCCAGTGGTTGTCTATGAGCGTTAGCAGCCGCATCCAGTTGCTTGAAGAAAATGCTCAGTTGCGTCATAAAAATCTGCATTTACAAGTGGCTTTGCAAAAAATGGAGGATTTGAAGAGTGAAAATGAGCGTCTACGGCTGTTACTTGATTCCTCGGTAACAGTGGGTGAACGGGTGCAAGTTGCTGAGGTGTTGGCAGTAGATTTAGATCCTTCAAAACGTAAATTATTGATTAATAAAGGTAAATCTCATGGTGTGTTTACTAATCAACCGGTAATAGATGCACAAGGGGTGATGGGGCAAGTGATTCATGTTGGACCTTTTTCTAGCACTGTCATGCTCATTACTGACTCCGATCATGAATTGCCAGTGCAAGTGGTACGGACGGGGTTGCGTACCGTTGCCAAAGGAATGGGTACGGTCAATCGCCTTTCTTTACTGTATTTATCTCATATAGGACTTGATACTGGCATTAAAGTTGACGACTTAATTGTGACTTCTGGTGTAGGTCAAAAATTTCCCAAGGGCTATCCGGTGGGTACAGTCATTGAGGTGAACCCTGATATAGGTAAGCCTTATGCACAGGTGCAAGCACTGCCGAGAGCGGCTTTGGAACGCAATCGTGAAGTCTTGTTGATATGGATGAAAGAATAGAGAACCGAATATTATCAGTTGGCGAGGTTTTTGCTTCGGAAAACTCGCGCCTTAAGAGCAAAAACTATCGCTACGAAATCAGTTCGATGCCAAAATTTTTGGTACCTAAAAAACTTATGAGAGAAATCAGTTCTTGGTATTGGTTTCCACCAAACGTTTCCCCAAAACGGATACCGAGAAATCAGTTAGGCAACTCCCAAGTTTCACCCCCCCCTAATATTGAATGAAGTTGTGCACAGTATTTCATTGTGCCTTATCAATGAACATTGAGAATTGGGTAAAGTGGCTTTAGTCATTGTTTTCGCCCGGAAAGTTTTCGCTATGCTGGCCATTTTAAGCCTCAAGGTTTGCAACCTTTGAGCCACGCTTTCATTACCTTGATGGGCTCTGAACGATCGGTTCGACACCTAACCGGGTTTCTCATTGGGAACGAATGCGGGGAATCTTGGGTTTGAAAGATTTTTCAATCCGAAGAAATAACAAAGTGTTGCAGTTTAGAAAGGTAGCCCCTTGATGAACCAAACCGTTTTCCACACCAAATGACAAAATAACTATTGTCGTTGACGAAACGATGAACAAGGCTGGCAATGGCTATGGTCATAGTTTCTGCCATCTATGTGTTTGATAGAGTGTTTGCGAACCTGCCCGCAATGTTCATGGTCAAACATAAATCTTTAATCACCTGCAATCAAAGTCGTTGCAGATTAAACATAGGTCAATAATTTTTTATAACAAAGTGACTAGAATTTATTAACTGCCTGACGAAACAAATATTTTTTATATTCAATTATAGATGTTCAGATAAATAATTTCACAAACCCCAGGTTTCACCTGGGGCTATTCACATTTTCAGGCAAAAATTTTTGCGCGCAAAAATTTTTGCCTGAAAACCCCTACGGGGTTGTTGGGCGTTCGTTATAATAGGAATTTGCGGCTATATGTCTACCATCTTTTGGAAATTATTTTTCTGAAAAACTATATATTCAATTATTTGATAGACAATCGTCTAATATAGGTGAAAACTGAAAACTGAAAACTGATTTCAAAGCTAAAGTTTCGGATAAACTTTCGCCTTGAACTGATAACTGATAAAAATGAGTTTAGAACAACATCATGGTGGCTGGGTTATCATTCTCAGTTTCATTTTTGGTTTTATGTTGGCTATCATGCCTTTGCCGGCTTGGGCAAACGCTTGGCGCCCCGATTGGGTGGCTATGGTTTTAATGTACTGGTGTATAGCAATTCCTCAGCGGGTGGGAGTGGCGACGGGTTGGTTTGTTGGGATTACCCATGATGTTTTAAAAGATACGTTATTAGGACTACATGCGTTGAGTTTTTGTTTTATTGCCTATATGAGTGTGAAGTGGCATCGGCCGGTGCGCTTATTTCCACTGTGGCAACAAGCAATAGGCGTGTTTGGGCTTATCACTGTCAGTCAATTGTTAGGGGCATGGACACGTAGTATTTTAGAACATTCCCCGGTGGGATGGTCGTTTATCTATCCTGCTGTAACTAGCACGATGCTATGGCCTTGGTTATTTGTGATTTTGCGTGACCTACGACGCGCCTATCGAGTTTTTTGAAGGAAAAAGGGAAGTGGTACAAGGAGCATCTGATGCCTCCGGCTTTAGGGCACAAACCGGGGATGAGAATCATCAAATTTTGTAATGGTCAATACATTATGTTGAAATGGACTCGCGGCTAAAATTTTTTGGGCGAAAAAAACTTTAGCCGCGAAGGGTAATGGGTAATCGGAGTTTCTGCCAGTGCGGTGACAATATGCTAGAGTTTGTTTGACTTATTAGGCTAACTTGTTGATTTAATCTGGTTTATTATATTGAGAACAAAAATAAAATACCTTATAAATAAATCACTTAACTGTCAAATCAGACAGATTCCTAAGAATCTTCAATTGTTGTTAATCAAAAGAGCTTTTGGCATCCTTCAAAAGTATTGATCCAAGTATTTATGAGTAATGGGCTTCAGGGGTAATGGGATAAATATTAGACTTGTCCCTTAATAAGCTAAGTCGTTGATTTTATTACTTATTAACATATAATGTTTTCAATGGTTTACGTTTATTTAGGGACAAGTTTATTTATTATTCTAGGGCGATGCAGCTAAATAAAATCCTCCCCTTCATTACAATAAACCAATCTCCGCTAAAATACTGCGGGGACAAAGTTTTTTCAAAAAAATTGGTTTCTCTATGGGTTCGACGCAAAAGATTTGTGCGGCGCAAAAACTGTTGCGTCGAATATTTTCACGCGCCTCCCCTAAAAGGGTTTAGGATTGTAAGGCCAGATAATCGAGCCTGGTTTGATCATATTCAAAATCTATTACTTCAAACTTATTACCTATTACTCGATGTTCAAGTTTTTTTAATCACCCATTAGAACTACAAGGATTGTTTATAATAAAGGATAATCTAATCAAATATTTTTCGACTGTTCGCGTTCTGTGTCAAGTGAAAATCCGTTTCTCACCAAAATCTGATTTCTCAAAAATTTGGACGGATTTCAAGTACGTTCAGTATCTCAATCCAAAAGAGAGTGATGAATCGAATCTAAATGATCTAATCCTTTCATAAGCAAATAATCCTTGTCGTTATAATGGGTGCTAAAAAAATATTTATATCACTACTTTTTGGGAACGACCGTTTAATTTGTTAGCTACGACTATTTGCATTTCAAAATTGGTTTGATATACCTCCCCAAAAAATTACCTACACCCACCATATTCTCCTAAATCACATCGAACGATGTGACTTTCCACGGTTTGATTCCCCTTTGAGAGGGTTAGGTGGGGTGTTAAATTTGGGGTGTTAAATTTGTTGTTAAACGCTAAGCTAAAATATTTTTTCACATTGTCATTTCAGCCATTTTCACATGACTTGGTACTAAAATCATTGATTAACTATCTGAAAATATTGAAACCAATGGATGTGTTGATTTTTTTGGCTGGCAAGCGTTTGATAGGCTCGATACTAAAGAACGTGCATAATACAACTAGGGCAACCATAAAGGATTGCCCCTACCTGAAGTTCGCTTCCGTAGGGGGTAATCCCTTGTGGTTACCCTTACGTTTCCTAAATGATTTTATGCACGTTCCTAATCAACATATTGCTGATAGCGATCTCACCCTACCTTGGTGATCTATTTTTGATAACTCATTGATTTTTTACACCTCTAAAGCGAAGTAGGGACGACCGGTTTCTTTTGAAAAGCTTCAGATAATTAGTCAGTTATCAAAGAGTCGTCAAAACGTAAAATCAATGACTGACAGATTACTTTGAACCGAAAAAATAAGCGAAAGCTAAGAGTTAACCAGAAAGGCTGAAAACGACCACCATAAGCTTTGATTTTTCATGCTATAGAGTTGTTTTGCTGCGCTAACAAATTGAACACTAAAAACAGACATGCTATCAACGCAATTTACACTCAAAGATACCGCCCGCGAGAATAAAACCTTCAAAAACCGTGCGATAGTGGCTTGGTTAATGATGCTAATCTTATTCTCGCTTATTGTGGCGCGTCTGTTTTTTTTACAGGTGATTGAGCATAAAAATTACATCACGCTGTCAGAAAATAATCGCATCAAAATTTTACCCATGCCCCCAACACGAGGTTTGATTTACGACCGTAATGGTGTATTGCTTGCCGATAATCGTGTGTCCTACAGTTTGGAAGTCATCCCTGAAAATGTCACAAACCTGACAAAATTGCTTAGAGAACTTAGTGAAATTATTACCATAGAAAAATCTGATATTGTTCGTTTCAAAAAACAATTAACGCAAATCCGTCGTTTTAGAACCGTCTCGTTGCGCTATAGGCTCACCGAACAAGAAGTTGCCCGCTTTTCAGTCCATAGTCACCGCTTTGCGGGTATTGAAATCAAAATTAATCCAAGCCGCTATTACCCTTTAGGGCCAAACGGTGTCCATGTGATTGGCTACGTTGGCCGAATAAATGATCAAGAATTAAAAGTCATAGACCCATCTGACTATATGGGCACCAACTATATAGGCAAAACTGGGGTAGAAAAATACTATGAAAAAGAATTGCATGGTCAAACCGGTTTCCAACATGCGGAAACTAAGATTCAAGGGCACATTGTTCGGATTTTGGAACGTACCTCCCCAATTGCCGGTAAAAACCTTTATCTGAATATAGACATTGCTTTGCAAAAGCATATCGAACACATCGTTGCAGACCAGCGCGCTGCGGTTGTCGCTATTGAACCTAAAAGTGGTGGTGTACTTGCCCTCGTCAGCATGCCGCACTATGATCCCAATCTGTTTGTCAATGGCATTGATGTCGAAACCTATGATAAATTGCGCGATTCACCTGACCTCCCGCTTTTTAATCGCGCCATAGGGGGGCAATATCCACCCGGCTCGACTGTCAAACCCTTTGTCGGTTTAGCAGGATTAGAATACAGTACTATAACCGCACGCCATCGTACTTGGTGTCGGGGCTGGTACAGTATCAATAATCAAAGACACCGATACCGAGACTGGAAAAGAAGCGGACATGGCAGCATGAATCTCTATCGCGCTATAGAACAGTCCTGCGATGTTTACTTTTACTCACTGGCTTATGAACTTGGCATAGATAGACTGCACACTTTTATGACGAGGTTTGGTTTTGGCAAAAAAACCGGTATAGATATCAGTGGTGAATCAAGCGGATTGATGCCTTCTAGGGACTGGAAACGCCGTGTTCGTAGCAAACAGTGGTATCCGGGCGATACTCTGATTACCGGGATTGGACAAGGCTCTTTGCTGGCAACCCCTTTGCAATTGGCCGTCGCTACTGCGACTATAGGCAATCGTGGCCAATTTAAACAACCCCGCGTGGTTTTTGCGATGGATGATGCGAGAACCCATGAAATGACAATTGTGCCACAGGCTTTACAAAATACCATCATCCTCAAACACCCTGCCTATTGGAGTGCGGTCATTAGCGGGATGAAGGCGGTGGTACATAAACCAAAAGGGACAGCCTATAAAATAGGACAACATTCTTCCTATTCTTTTGGAGGCAAAACCGGGACGGCGCAAGTCATCAGCATAAAACAAACTGAGAGATATGATGCCGAAAAACTCGCCAAAAAGTACCATGATCATGCTTGGTTTGTCGCTTTTGCCCCGTTAAAAAATCCTCGCATCGCTGTGTCGGTGATAGTGGAAAATGGGGGGAGCGGTAGTCAAATAGCCGCGCCCATTGTCAAAGAAATCATGGATTATTACCTTTTACAGAAATCACCGTTGCGCCTTGCCGCAACTAAAACATCCCAATAACCTAACACGGATGAAAGCGGGGGTTTTCTGGTAAGAAAACGGAATACTGTGCTTTTCAAGAACAAATAGCTTTACCAAACCGAACCGTTTTTGATCAAATGAATTATAAATCAACTTTTTATAGCTTGACACCCGAAACAGTGACTCACCCCGCTGCGAGCCATGGATGGCGAGTAGTCTCTGTTCGCTTTAGCATTTTCGTTAGAAAATGCCAGCCGCCGTAAAGTCATGGGGGAACGATTCTATCCCGAGGAAGTGTAGTGGACACGGACAGCCAGAGCCCATTTAATTAGTAAAGCGGTTCGCTACGGCTTCATTAAGCATGGACGCTCATTTTGCTAATCGAAGCCCCGTCGACACTACTTTTTGAGATTGAACCTTTTCATCCAAGTTTTGGCAAAAATCCATAAGGGATAGCATCCGTCGCAACGACAGAAAAGGGGAATACTCTAAGCTCCTAAGCACAATTGTTTCAGTTCTCGATTCCCAATTCAAAAATATATGCAAACAAGTTGGAGCCACCATTCTTTTCTATACTTAGATAAACCGCTACTATGGGGTTTATTGTTGTTATCTGGCATAGGGTTGATTGTTTTATACAGTGCTGGCGAACAAAACATGGACTTGATTTTTCGCCAAATGCTACGCCTTGGTGTGGGATTTGGGGTTATGGTATTGATTGCCCAAATCCGCATTCAAAAGATTGTACATTGGGTACCTTGGTTATACCTGATTGGTGTTGTATTATTGGTTCTGGTATTAATAGTAGGCGATTCCAGTAAAGGCTCACAACGTTGGATCAATTTAGGTTTATTTCGCTTTCAACCCTCTGAAATGATGAAATTGGCAGTACCAATGATGGTCACTTGGTATTTTGCCGACCGGCCTTTGCCGCCCCGTTATGGGCGTTTGTTGGTGGCTGCTATCATGATTGCACTGCCGGTCATTTTAATTGCTAAGCAGCCCGATTTAGGAACAGCACTACTGATTGCCTCATCTGGCCTGTTTGTGGTGCTACTTTCCGGTCTTCGTTGGCGTGTTGTGTTTGGATCTATTCTATTCGGAATTCTGTGTGCCCCGCTGTTATGGTACCTGATGCATGAATATCAACGGGAACGGGTACGCATCTTCTTAAACCCAGAAAAAGACCCCCTGGGCGCGGGCTATCACATCATTCAATCCAAAATTGCAGTTGGTTCAGGGGGGTTATATGGAAAAGGCTGGCTCAATGGCACTCAGTCGCATTTGCAGTTTTTACCAGAACGTACCACAGACTTTATTTTCGCAGTCTATAGTGAAGAATTTGGCTTGCTGGGTGTATTCGTATTGTTGGGCGTTTATTTTTTCATTTTATCGCGAGGCGCATATATTGCATTACAAGCGCAAGATACCTTTTCTCGTCTCCTAACGGGCAGTTTGATATTGACTTTTTTCGTGTATATATTTGTTAATATGGGCATGGTTACCGGCTTATTGCCAGTGGTAGGTCTTCCCTTACCGCTCATCAGTTACGGTGGCACATCGATAGTGACATTGATGGCCGGATTTGGGTTAATAATGACTATGCATACCCATCGGCGTTTTTTAGTTAGTTGACAGAGCCTCTTGCAAAACATTAATGGATAATGGGCTTCAGAGGTAATAGGCAAAAAGAAATGTGGGTGAGATGCTTTTATTTGATGATCAAGTTTTTTATAAATCATTGATTTATAAATCAATCTCATTTTAGCCCCTAAAACAATAAATGCTTTGAAAAATCAATAAGTTGTCTATTTCAATGCTCAAAAATGGTGAGTTGCAAAGCTAAATAACATCAAAAACTTGATCATCGAGTTTTAGGAGTCCAAACGGAAAAAATGGTGGTTGTGCCAAACTAAAGTTTGGACTCCATCACCCACATTGCACCACTACCAAAGTTTTTTTTGCCCAAAAAACGTTAGCCGCGAGCCCATTACCGATTACACCATTTCATTAGACTTGTTGCAAAATAAAATCGTGAAAGGAGAGAATTTTATTGATAAATCAATCGCTTAGCTATGAACCGCGATGCATTAAAATTCATTTAATTTCAAACACTTAATTGATTTCGCAACAGAACTATTATGAAGGGTGTCTTTCATCCAATATGATAATGATTGATTATGAAAATTATAAACAGTGATATAAAAGTCATAACACGCCTAAACATTGTTTTAATGGCGCGTTATGTCAGAACTGCCCTGCTAACCATCCCATTGTTATTTTGTAGTTTTAGCGTTAGGGCAACCATCATCAGTCAAGAGACATTTATTGATGATATGGTTATTCGGCATGGCTTTGATAAATTTGATTTAACTCAGTTGCTTGATAAAGCCAAGGTAGAGAAAAGTATCCTCAAAGCGAT
>QNER01000133.1 GCA_003646175.1 Candidatus Parabeggiatoa sp. nov. 1 | reverse complement strand
TTTACTGAGTAATACAGCAAGGGTAGCCTTTCAACCCTATAAGTAACATAATTGTAATCCCTAATATTCTGGAATCCTTCCTATTGGCCTAATTGCTTAAGTTTCTAGGAAAACGTGTCGCACCCTTGTTCTAAGGCATAGGCAACAAAACTGGCACCGGAAAATGAATTGCTACCAATTACCACAATTTTCTCTGTCATATTCTTTATATTCTTTATCCTTGGTAAAAACCTTCAAGGTTTTGCAAACCTTGAAGGTTTGGCGTGAAACGTTGTGGTAAAAACCTTCAAGGTTTTGCAAACCTTGAAGGTTTGGCGTGAAGGTTTGGCGCGAAACTTGGGCAACTCTACAAAACGGTTTCTTTCATCCATTTAAGGTTGTAATAACGTTCCTCATTTTTCAACACACCCTGTTGATACTTTTCTATCAACTCCTTTATGGCATCCTCTACCGTTTTTTTCGGTTTAAACCCGGTGGCAAGCAGCCTATCAGAGTTGACACGATATGAACGTGGATCATTGGACTCGGTAATGGTAATTTCGGCCGGCACATATTTTGTCACGGTTTGAGCAATGTTCAAAATCGAGATATTTTCAAACCCAGCATTATAAATCCCAGTGACTTTATCACCTTTATCAATCAGATGAAGATACAAATCGGTAATATCATCAATATGGATATTTGGACGGATTTGTTGACCACCAAAAACAGTGATTAATCCTTTATCCAATGCTAGCATGGTGAGCAGATTGACCGACAGGTCCAAACGCATACGTGGTGAATAGCCACAAACTGTTGCTGGCCTAACAATTTGTACAATCATATCATCTGCATAACTCAGCAGCACCCGTTCAGCCACCATTTTGGTTTTATTATATTCTGAAATGGGTTTTAGCTCAAGATCTTCAGTCACCTGATCTTCATCCTTAATGCCATAGACACTGCCTGATGAGGCATAGATAAATTGTTTAACCCCATTCTTTGCGGCTTTGTCTGCTAACTGCATTGTCGCTAAAGCACTAATTTCCCATGTTAATTTTGGGTCCAAATCACCACAAGGATCATTCGCAACAGACGACAAATGGATAATGATATCTATTCCTTTAAGTGAAATATTGTCAATATCCAACACATCACCCTTGATAATTTCAAGATTTTGATGTGGATGCAAGAAATTGTCAAACCACATAGTGTCAAGGACTGTGACTTTATAATCACGCGCCAACAATTTTGGAACTAAGATCGTGCCTTTGTAACCACAGCCACCTGTTACGAGAATATGCATTGATTTTTCCTTTAAACTGAAAATCCGTTTTAATTAAAATACCCTGAATTTGCTTGCTGATAAGTTTTGGGCGTACCTATATCAATAAATTTTCCGGTTGAAATTTGAGCATAAGCTTTCTTTTCCACCAAGCTGGGTAAAATTTGCTTTTCAAAAGAGACTTTTTGCCCCTCCGTTATATCATTAAAAAGACATTTTTTTAAAAGATAACAGCCGGCATTAATAAAACCAACCCCGTTAGTTTTCTGTTTTTCACTAAATTGAGCAATACGCATGGTTGACATATCTATATCAACGGAACCATAACGCTCAGTATCATTTACTTTAACTGCAACGAGCGTTAGGTTGGCCTTATTTTCTATATGTGTTTGATGTAAATCTGTCAAATCAAATTCCACAAAAGAATCACCATTTAATATTAATACTTCATTGGAGGTAGTGAACGGCAACGCATGTTTAATTGCGCCACCCGTGCCTAACGGTACATCTTCTATTGAAAAGTCTATCTCAAAATGATATTTGTCGTTTCCTTGGTAATGCTGTTGTATCAATTCAGCTTTATAGCTAATCGCCAAAATGACTTTTTCGATTTGTTCAAATGAATCCAATTGTTGGAGTAATAAGTCAAGAAAAGGGCGATCCCCTATCGGAGCCAAGGGCTTAGGCACCTCACTTACCACCGGTTTTAGGCGCGTTCCCAACCCACCTGCTAATATAATCGCATCCATAGTCTAATGAAATTTGATTCTTAATTTTTGGCTGCCTTCAAAAAAAATATGCGGATAACTGAAAGATTCTTAATTTTTAAGATAAATGATTGTACTACCTTCATCCTCAAATTTGAAATCAACTTCGAGAAAATTTTTCAATGCTTTTCTCACGGCTGCCTGTTTTGTTGGCTCAACTATTAAGCTTAAAAACCCACCACCCCCGGCACCCGCAATCTTGCCACCCAATGCACCCGCAGAAAGTGCTTGATTGTAAGCGTCATCAATCATTGAATTAGATATTTGACTAGAAAGAGATTTTTTGAGTAACCAACTTTCATGTAAGAGCTTTCCAAAACTTTCAATCATGGTGGTATTTTGTTCATTTGAAATAATAGCGATAGCTTCATTTACCATATCAAGCATTTTCTTGAGGTAGCCATCGTTATTTCTGGAGGAGGTACGTTCAATTTGCTCTTTAACGACTTCATTTGCATATCGGGTTTGCCCGGTATAAAAAACCATCATGGCATTTTCTAATAAGCTACGTTTTTCAGAAGTTATTATTAAAGGTTGAACTTTAAACCCAGCCTCGTTAAATCTAATAATATTTAATCCACCATACGCGGCATGAACTTGATCTTGAGAACCCACATGCTCTTTTATCATTTGTTGTTCTACATATAAAGCATCCTTTGCCAGTTGTTCATTCGATATCATTTTACCTTCTAAAGCATACAAACCGTTGAGAAATCCAACAGTAAACGATGACGAAGAACCCAGCCCGGTTCTCGCAGGTAAATCGGCGAAAATATGAATATCTAAATTGCCATCCACCCCTTTAAATTTTAAACATTCTCGCACACTGGGATGAACTATATCATTAACGGCATTAACCAATTCCGATTTTGAATAGCCAACTCGGATTTTGTAATCAAAGAAATTACTTAAGCGGTTGATACTGACATAAATATATTTATTGATGGTAGTGCCTAAAACGGCTCCTCCGTTTCTTAAGTAATATTCCCTATAATCTGTACCCCCTCCAAAAAAACTGATGCGTACTGGTGTTCTTGAAATAATCAAAGAGTGAACTCCGTTAAGTTATTCTTAATTTGTGATAGACAGCCACCTTCAAATCTGTTACGACATAATCCGCTTTGGTATTAATTTTTTCAGACTTACCATAGCCGGTTTCAACCAGATAGATTTTTATGCCTAATTTTCTCGCCGCTTCTATATCAGAATTTTTATCACCAATTAAAGCAAGATGATTGCAATTATAACTGTGTTGTTTAATGACTTTTAATAACAAACCACTTTCAGGTTTTCTGCATTGACAAGATTTTTTGTAGGCTGCAACTGTGCCTTCTGGATGATGAGGGCAATACAGTACATCCGTTATTTTTATGCGATAAGATTGCATACTGCCTAGCATAAATGTTGTCAACGGTTTGAAATTTTTTTCAGTAAATAAACCTTTAGCAATCCCGGCTTGATTAGTTACATATAAATTTTGACACTATTATCAGTCAGACATTTTAATGCTTTTAAAACACCGGGAATATATTCAAAATCGGAAATTTTATACAAGTGATTGTATATAATACTTTTTTAACACTTAATTGTACGATCCCGATCAATAAATATGGCATCAAGACGCATTACACATTACCGTATACACTATTTTTGATCATTGTGTAGCCTTTGAGCAACTCACAAACGCCATCATCTAACGAATAAGTTGGTTTAAAACCAGTGGTTTCTATTTTTTCATTGGACACAATGTAGTTACGTTGATCCGGATCCTTGCCTACTGGTGCCTCTATAAAAACAAAATCCGGCACCTGTTTCTGAATAATTTGGCACAATTCTTTTTTGGAGACATTGGCATCTGAAAGGCCAACATTGTAAATCTCCCCTTTCATATCCTCAGAACTTTCTAAGGCATGAAGGAAAACACGCGCAACGTCCCTGATGTGAATGTAATTGCGTTTAAAGTGGCTTTCAAAAAGTACCACAAAACGGTCATAAACCGCACGATAAGTAAAGTCATTGACTAACAGATCAGTACGCATACGTGGAGACATCCCAAATACCGTTGCTAGGCGGAAACTAATCGCGTTTGGGTGTTGCATGAATGCTTTTTCAATTTCCACCTTTTCTTTAGCATAATGAGAAATGGGTCGTAAGGGTGATTCTTCCGTGCAATAGTTATTTTCGTCTCCAGTGCCATAAGCACTGTTAGTAGTTGGCATCAATACCATTTGTTGTTTGCTTAGGTTTTTAAGCATCATCAAAATGGCATCATGATTAGTCGTTGTTGCTCCAACGGGATCTTGATTACACAAAGGTGCTCCCACCAGTGCCGCTAACGGAATAATAATATCAGCTTTTTTCATAAGGGGGAGTATGTTGTTTTCTACTCGTATATCCCCTTTGATGACATTGAAATTAGGCTGATAGCAAACCTGGGCTAGGCTATTTTGGCGAAACCTGAAATTGTCCAGAACAGTCACTTTGTGTCCTGCAGCCAATAATTCAGGCACCATTGTAGAGCCAAGATAACCGGCACCACCCGTAACTAGGATATTGTAAGACATTATTTTCCTTTTTTAGTTAAATAAATTTATTTTTCAACACACTTACAAAAGACGTTTATACCAATTTAACATAACTCAACTTATAACTACAAGGATTGTTTAATCGATACGGATTGTAAATACTGAAAAATTTTCTGGTATTTATTGATAAGCCAATATCGAAGGGCAACCATAAAGGATTGCCCCTACATTGAGCTTTTATATTGTAGGGGCAATTCCTCGCGGTTGCCCCTTTCATTTAACGGCCAGGCAAATTCTTCAAATCGCGAATAGCAAACCAACCGCAACTTCGCATTTCAGAGTTAACGGCCAGGCAAATTCTTCAAATCGCGAATAGCAAATAAGCAATCACGGCCTTCGCATTTCATTTAAAAACTCTATGACGCACAGATAGTAACTTTTTTTAATTAATGGGGACTAAAATTTTTTTATCAAGTGCTGTTTGTAAATGGAGACGAAATTAGTTTTGTCGCTTATTTTTTTATAAGAAAGGATAAAAACTGGGCATCACCACAATCCAATCCTTTTTTATAAACAATCCTTGTAGTTGGCAGGTGAATTACGCTTACGTCCCATTTTAATGACAACAGTTTGTTATTAGTGCCTGTGTGTTATCAATGGTTGGCAAAAATGACTCACTTATAACTACAAGGATTGTTTATAAGAAAGGATAAAAACGGGGCATCACCACAATCCAATCCTTTTTTATAAACAATCTTCTGGCAGCGACGAAACCAAACACGCCTGCGTTCTTTATTAAAAATAGTCAGTTAATTAATTATATTTAAACCGTCATTTGTGCAAATTTATAAATATCATGCCTTCACCATCCCTAACTCACACTTTATTTGGCACCTTATTGGATAGCCCTGCCATCGTGGAAGTCACAGCGCGGGTGCTTGAAAAAGCGATGCCTATTATTCAAGAGCATTTTACGCTCACTGCTGATGAAATCACTGAAGCCTATCAAAACGCTTGTCGCTATAGCTTTGTGGCGATAAGCATTGGGCTTGATGCGCCCGATTCCGTCTTCAAACAGCTGCGCCATTCTAAAATCACTCGCGAGTTTGCTAAACAACTCGAAGAAAATTATTTCAAACCCTTTAGCGAACAACATGGCGTACCAAGCGTCAGCTTTGTCAAACCCCTCCAAAAATGGGCTAAGCAAACTGATAAACTCTTTGAAATCAAAGAATTAACCGAAGACGATTTATCGGCCCTGATTGGACATAGAGAAACCCTCGCCATCAGCGATTTAATCTTAGCGCAAATGGCGAAGATTGAACCGGTTGATGACACGTTAGCGGCATTTTTACGCTTTAACGGTTTATTAGGCGATAGTGTCCTATTTTTCTTTCGGGAACAGTTTCGCAAAGATGCGCGGATTCGGGCGACACAAACCGCGTTACAACAAGAACACCTGTGTATTGATGTCAGAAATATTCAGGCAACGCTTGATGATTTGAAAAGCACTCAAGAAAAACATCCTTTTTTGACGGAACAAATCGCCCAGCAAGTACAATATTTACAACAGTGGCAAGTTCAGCATGAACAATTGCTCGGTTTTCAAAATCGTTTTGCCGGGCAGTTGGATGAAGTGTTGGATTGGGCAAGGGATGTTTATGCGGTTATAGACGAAATCAAGGGCGATATTGAAGAAATTAACCGTAAGTTGGATGAGTTACTCACCGCGCAACAGCAAAATCATTCGGCTCAAATCAACCATCGTGATGGTACCACGCAATACGCGCCCGAAAATCGGCCGTTGCTAACAGATTTGTTGAAGCAATTACAACGCTTATCGCCACAACATCCACTGTATGGGCAGGTGTCAAATAAGGCGGGGCGCGTGTTAACTTCCTGCGGGGCTTTGGATGAGGCTGAGCGTTTAATTGTGCAACTGATTCAGAAGGTAACGCATAAGAATGATCAAGCTTTGGCGTATTTTAATTTATTTCAGGTGCGCTGGCGCAAAGCGTTTTCCGCCACCACCGTGTCTGCCAAAGAAGATTTATATGCCCAAGCCTTAGCGTCTTTTAATCAGGCGATTGATTTAGATCGTGCTTATGCGTTGCATGACATGAGCAAAGATAAAGGCTATTACCCCATCAAAAAAATGTTGGGTGCGGGTGGTATGGGCTGTGCGTTTTTATGTGAAAACCATAATTTTAAGCTAACCGGGCATCAATGGGTTGTCGTCAAATGTTTTTGGGCAAATATCAGCGGCAGCCTTGAGCAACTGTTTCTTGAACCCAAAACGATGCACAACATTGCCGGGGATTATGTGCCGGAAATCTTGGATTATGGTTATGCCGATAATGTCCACCAAACCAAGCCCTATTTTGTCACCGAATATATTGACGGGGCACTCGATGGCGAGGCGTGGTTGGAAAAAGTGGGTTGCGTTGATTTAACGACGGGGTTGCAAGTGGCTGTGCAGATTGCGACGGCTTTACAACAGGCGCATGACAAAGGCATTTGCCACTTGGATTTAAAACCCGCGAATCTGTTGCTAAAGCAAGCGGGTAGCCAAGTTGCTGTGAAAGTGATTGATTTTGGGTTAGCGCGGGTGACGATGGCTTTATCAGAAGGCGCTGCAAATCGAACCGGTGCAACCGTATTTGGGCAAGCGAGGTTTGGCACTTGGGATTATGCACCGCCGGAGCAACGGGGTTATGCCTATCGTTATGGGCAACCGAGTGCGAAAAGCGATGTTTTTGCGTTTGGTATGACGATGTATCGTTTATGGACGGGTAAAAATCCGCACCCCTTTCGGGAAAGAGATTTACCTAATGTTTCTGCTTTGCGGGATTTATTGTGTGATTGTGTGGCAGAAGCTCCCGAAAAACGTCCTGAATTGGTGTACTTGGTTAAATGTTTAGCTACGATTATTGATGAGCAAGCCGCTAAACATCAGCCAGAAAACCAGCAAACTGAACAAGCCTTTCAACAAATGTATCAAGTAGCACAAGGGCAGAAAGATACCTTTGTTGATAAGCAAGCGAAGACTAGACGTAAGCTAGAAAACCAGCAAGCTGAACAACAAATGTATCAAGCTGCACAAGGGCAGAAAGATACCTTTGTTGATAAGCAAGCGAAGACTAGACGTAAGCTAGAAAACCAGCAAGCTGAACAACAAATGTATCAAGCAGCACAAGGGCAGAAAGAAACCTTTGTTGATGCTCAGAAGAAAGTTAATAATGAAGCTCATGTCGATAATCAAGCATCGCATAAAGCGTCTCAGGAAGATACAATTGAAGCTGAACAAGCAGATGATCAAGCATGGGATAAAGCACGTCAAGAAAATACGGTGGAAGCTTATCAAGCTTATTTAGATGGCAATACGCTGAGACAATATGCGAAAGAAGCTAGAAAGAAGAAGAAGGAAAAGGAAGTAGAAATAACTGGATGTTTAGGTTTGATTTTTTTAGTGTTAGCTGGTGTTTCTGGTGGATTGTTATTATGGTATTTTGACTGGAAAATTCCGCCATTGTTTGTGATAATTGCTTTTATTTTGTTGAGCATTTCGATTTTTCATGGAATCGGCAATTTATTTAAGAATTCAGAGAAATAAATTAATAGCTAAGTCTGTTGAGTTCACAAATTCGCTAAATCATTGCTGTTTTTCGCTGGTTTAAATAATTGAGCACAGCGGATTAAGCTGAGTATGAGTATGAGTACAACGAATGACGGGGATAAACGAATTAAAAATTCTCTGTTTACAGGGTTAAATTCGCTTATCCCCGTAATTAGCTGTACTTATGGTTGGCGGTGGTTGGTTTAATTGTCTTTTTTAAAGGTGGGCAAACAAAAACACGTTTACCCACCCTACATGGCTAACCGTCATGATGGTTTCGTAAGTGGGCAAACCAAAACACGTTTACCCACCCTACATGGCTTTCCAGGTGAGTTTTTAAAGGTGGGCAAACCAAAACACGTTTACCCACCCTACATGGCTGTACTTATGATTGGCTGTGATTGGTTTAATCCGTTTATCCACGTCATTCGTTGTACTATTCACTTTTGAGTGCCGTCACCTTTTCCAAAGTCAGTCCTGTCACTTGCGCTATCTGTTCTTCTGCCAAAGTGCCAAGAGACAAAACATTACGAGCGAATTGTTCTTTGGCCTTCTGTTCACCTTCTTTCAAACCTTCTTTTTTGCCATCTTGAAACGTTTCTTGTTTCAGCGCTTCATGACCATGTTCGTCAAACATCTTCGCACGTTCATGAGGTGTCACTTGATCCTTCTCAATCAGGCCAAAAACACGTTGAATTTCAGGATGGGTGTACTTCGATTCGTCGACCTGTTCATCCAGACTGTCTTCTATCGCTTCCATCCATTCATGGCAGGGTTTCGGCGTGAGGGTTTTATCCAGGTATTTGGGACAAATGTAGATAATTTTGTGGTCAATCTCACCCAGGGAATTACCTCGTAAGTCTTTGGGATCGAAATCGATGATGGAGATGTCCTTTTTATGCCTATCGCCGGAGGTTAACACGACGAGCGTAAAGACTTTCAAACGCGGACGATAGTCTTTGGAATGCACAACCTGATCCAATAAGGCTGCACAGTGGTAGTGCAAAAAGCGATGATAGTGGTCAGGAAAACGGACATGCTGCATATCAACAATGATCCGATTTTTCTGGTCCTCCGCATAGAGATCAAATTTAGCGGCAACATTGCCAATGGGGGGGTCATAAACTTTATCTTTCTCAACGAGGTCAATTTCCAGTTCGATATTCAAAAAGTCACGGACAAAGGCAGTGAAAATATCGGGCACACTAAAGGCCTTTTTGAAAATCACGTCGTAACGTAATGGGACAACTTGTTTCATAGTTAGCATTTCCTCTTTTTAACTAACCGTCATGATGGTTTCGTAAGTAAGGTGGGCAAACCAAAACACGTTTACCCACCCTACATGGCTTTCCAGGTGAGATCGTTTTTAAAGGTGGGCAAACCAAAACACGTTTACCCACCCTACATGGCTTTCCAGGTGAGATCGTTTTTAAAGGTGGGCAAACCAAAACACGTTTACCCACCCTACATGGCTCACTTATAACTACAAGGATTGTTTATAAGAAAGGATAAAAACTGGGCATCGCCACAATCCAATCCTTTTTTATAAATAACCATTGTAGTTGGCAGGTGAATTACGCTTACGTCCCATTTTAATGACAACAGTTTGTTATTATAAGTCAGTGAAGTTAATCCACCCTACCTCGCTCTATCACGTCAGGACTCAAGCTCGTCAGGGTGACTATCGTTTCTACATCCAGACCCTTTGACAGCATTTTTTGGGCAATTTCTAATTTCGCCTTCATTTCGCCCTGTTGTAATCCCTCGGTTCGCGCTGTCTCAAGCACATCCTGTTCAACAACCATGTCCTTCAGATACTTTTCATAGTGTTGGCGTTCTTCTTTACCCATGTTTAACATGGTTAATTTTTCCCCAGCCTGCTTAATGTTTTTGGCCTTAAAGTCGGCCCTAATCGCAGAGTGCTTGAGCATATAAATCCATTCGTCTAACTCCGTGGCTACCACATCCTTAAAGTGTTCAACATGAATCAGGTAAAACTCGGGGAAAATGTCTTTGGTGCGTAAAGTCTCGAATATCTTATTGCGAGTCCGTTGAAAAGTAAAGGGTTTGTGCGTGTGTAAGCCGTAAAAGTCAGTAGTGCCTTGGTAAACATAGTCATCATCCTCACCCAGGCCAAAATTGAAGTAGAGAATGCTAATGGAAATGACTTTGCTGATATTGCGATAGTTCTCACCCAGTTCAAAATTGTCAACAATCGGTTTGCAGACACCCAAGAAGATGCGTTCCAGATACCCTGTTTCCAGATGGTTTTGAATTTCAACCAAGATATGTCGTTCTCGGCTGTCTTTGACGAGCATATCAATGCGGTTGAATTTTTTGTCAAAGTCGAGTTGATTGGATTGGTTTTCGAGTATTTCCACAACGGAAATCTCTTCATCACCAAAGATGGCACTTAAAAAGCCTTCGAGGACATCAAAGTTGGCTTTCTCACGTAATACATTTTTGAGCGCAAAATCAAAACGGACGAGTTTGGTTTCGGTGGTCATGTTTTATTTCACGGTTTATCAAGGAAATAAAGCGGCCTTGAGATCAATTTCATGTCTTGAGTATCAATTTCAAGGCCCTACACTTTCGTAGCTTAATAAGGCACTGTTGATAGCCTGCGTTACGCCTGCTATCGCTTTTAGCCTTGAGTTTGAGGGTTGTTAATGAGGATTGGAATTGTAACACAAAAGCACAGCGACATAATCTAATGGCACGCACGATAGCCAGGGGCGTTGCCACGGGCGTAGATAATACGCCCCGTTGGGGCTTAAAAACCAAGCCCCTTCGGTGCGAAATTAATATAGCCAGGGGCAACGCCCCTGGAACTCAAATTGCACCCGACGCAATCGGGAAATGCTACCTGTTAAAGTGCCTCTAATTTTTTGGCCATTTTGTCATTTTGCGGTTGTTGTGCCTTAATGGCTTCAACCAACACGGCGGTGAGTTTTTGTTAAGCGATGGATTTGTCGCTTTGTTATTGTCTGAATCAGAATTCACAGAATTTTTGAATTCACAGAATAAAATCCAATATAACCAATGAACCTATCCTGAAAATCCTTAAATCCTGAAAATCCTGATTCAGACAATTAAGGTTGCGATGCGCCAAGTGCCTCTATTTATTGACTTCTTCCGCTTCTATAACCCAAGTAGAATTATTCCAACCTGTATAGCAGTCAGAACCAGAAGATACTCCAGGTACATTGCTCACCCAAATTCCTATCGTATGTGAACCGGCTGCAACACCTGAGCAATAACCAACAACAGTACGACTACGGTGAGTATTATCATCTTTATTAGCGTAATAGTCATAAACTAAAGCTTGATTAGGGCAAGAACGACCATCAACGCGGATTTCCCAACGACAACCCTTACCCGTTCCGGCTGTACGCAAACTATCAGTGTAGTTTATGCGAATTTTGGTATTGGTTTTTGCTTTACTAAAGCTTAAAACACGAGTCGCAATTTGACCGACATCGGTGTCGTCAACGGGACCGTTATTTGTGGCGTGTGCAATTGTTCTAATGAAATTACTGGCCACATCCAATTTCGCCTTTGGAGTCGTCGTGCCAATACCCACCTGCTTATCACTAGAAACACTAACCGCATCCGTCAACTTCGCCACCTTTTCGGCCGAGGTGCCCAGTTCATCAAGAATCGCCCGCGTCGCCTTGGCATCGTCTTCGGCCGATTGACGCGCCATTTCTGCTAATTTAGCCTCGGCCCCTAGCTTTTGATGGTAAGCCTCTTTAACGGCTTTCAGTTGCGCCTCGTGTTTCTTCTC
>QNER01000132.1 GCA_003646175.1 Candidatus Parabeggiatoa sp. nov. 1 | reverse complement strand
TTCAATGCGCAATGTTTCAAACGGTAGCAAGGCCAAAAGTCCATCTGGTGAGATAATCCAGTGCGATTTATCTTTGATGAGAGCAGAAAGTGGCCCCAATAACTGTTTGCCCAGTTCACGGCTAAGGGTTTCTATATCCTTGTGAAATTTCGGGCTCCGTTTAATCGGCCGTCCTCTTCCCAATAAAGACAGTTGGCGTTGGTAGCTTTCCAAGTCTTTTTTGAGGTGAGGGATTTTTCCCAAGTTGTGTGTGGTGAGTGTCCCATCAGGCTGTAGTATAAAAGCTAAAACCTGGTTTTTATTGACCTTGTCTTTCGCAACCAAATAACTGATGAACACCGCTTCTGCTGGCAAGTATTTCGCACCTTCTTGGGCACCGACAATCTGTACCTCGCTGAGTTGAGCATATTTTGGGTATTTTGCCATTAACTGGCGATGGAATTCGTTGAACCGGCTAACCCGTTGGTTTTTTTCGGTTTCCAAATAGATTTTTTCTTCTAATCGCTTGTTTTCTAAGGCCTTTGCAATATTATTGTTCAAAAAAGCTAGACGCGCCTCGCTATCTCGCAATTGCTGTTGCTCGGTGGCGGTAAGTCCGCTTTGTTGAGCAGCGAGTTTGGTCGCGAGGGATTCGAGTAAGGTACGGGCTTTACTCATCTCGGCCAAGCGAAACGCATCCAAAGGACGAGACTCCTTAATATATAAGGAGGCAAACACAAAGTAACCGACTACCCATTGTTGAAACCAAGCTTGACGGTTTTCGGCGGATAAGTCACTACGGCGCAAACTTTCGATGCCAGCCACAAGTTGCTCAAAATGCTCAATACCTTTCTGAGTTTGGCCGTGTTCTACATATAAGCCAGCCAAATTATTTAAAACGGTGAGAGTTGATGGGTTTGTCTCGCCTAACACGTCCCCAAACAAGCGATAACTTTTTTCAATCAAAGGCAAAGCCTCGTCGGTTCTACCCAACGCGATATAAAGGGTACCCAAATTATTAAGATATGTAATGGTTTTCAGGTGTTTTTCTCCAAAAGCCTTCCTAGCTAACTGATAGGCTTGGATAAACAAATACCGGGCTTTTTCTAAATGCTTTAACTCTCGGTGAGTTTCCGCCAAATGATTCAGAGCTGTGATAGTGATATGTTTATCGCCAAAAGCCTCATGAGCTAAACGATACACCTTTTCAAACAAAGACAAAGCCTCGTCTAAGTGGCCTAACTTTCGGTGAAGAAAAGCCAAATTATTCAAGATAACGATGGTTTGATGGTGTTTTTCGCCTAACACTTCCTTCGCCAAGCGATAGCTTTTTTCATATAAAGGCAAGGCTTCGTCTAAACGGCCGATCTCTTGATAAAGAAAAGCGAGTTGATTCAGGCTGATAAGGGTGTAGAGAGGTTTTTGGCCGAACCCTTCCTGAACCAAACGATAAGCTTTTTCCTGCAAAGTTAAAGCCTCAGAGAATCTACCTAACTGTTGGTAAATCACCGACAAATTATTCAGGCTTTCAAAGGTTTTGGGATGTTTTTCGCCAAACAGCCCTAAACGAGAGCGATAAGCTTTTTCAAGCAAAGGCAAAGCTTCATCCAATTGGCCCAATTGCAGGTAGGTAGAACCCAAACCACTCAGGCTTTCAACGGTTTCGGGATGTTTTTCGCCTAACAGTGCTAAACGAGAGCGATAAACTTTTTCAAGCAAAGGCAAAGCCTTATCAAATTTGCCAGATTGATAATAAGTCAGCGCCAACTTAACCGCCAAATGATTAGCGTGGGCAGCCAGTTTACCCATCGCCGTTTGATAGCCCTTTTCCATCGCCTGGTTAAGCATTTGCCCTAACAAACTGTTACTAGAGGGGAGAACTGGCTTTTTGGATAAGTTGTCGTTTAACCCGTCCATTAATAAATGCGTGGTTTTTTCCTGCCAGGCTTCCAGTTGTGCTCGTTCTTCCAGTGTCAGTGCTTGAGCAAACGAGGTGATTAAAGCCAAACAACCGGCAATTAACCATTTTTTCAGTTTCATTAGCGTTTCCTGTTGGTTTTAGCGATAACTACAAGGATTGTTTATAAAAAAGGATTGGATTGTCTACGTTTATTACTACGCTGCCCTCTCGTACAAGGTTCGCCTTGTACTCCTGATAAGATGAGTACAACGGATTGACGGAGTAAACGGATTTTTTTATTGAAATTAATATTTGTAATAGGTCATTAGTCATTCATTATTATCAGGAGTACAAGGCGAACCTTGTACGAAAAAAATGTCATCTGCTCAGGAGTACAAGGCGAACCTTGTACGAAAAAATCCGTTTACTCATCTGCTCATTCGTTTCAGGCGAACCTTGTACGAAAAAATCCGTTTACTCCGGAAAGAAGTTGTACTAGATTTTGCGCCCAGTTTCGTCAAAAACCGATAAACTCGTTTTCAACAGAATCAATGATTTATAGTTTATTCAGTCAAATTGAGATTCGACGGATATGAGTAAAAAAAAACCAATAATACTTTAAAATCATTGAGTTATAGATTGAACCGCTGCTTTCTTTAAAACGTCAAAAAAGGCATTTTATTAGAATAACAGCCCCTGTCATGAAAATTTAACGACCTAACAGTTAGAAACCTTCAAGGTTTCCAAAACCTTGAAGGTTTTACCCTTGAATGGAGCGGTTAGTGGGTTAAAGGCTGCGCGGTGCCAAAGGAGAATCCATCATGTACGTTTGTTTATTACTACGCGGCCCTCTCGTACAAGGTTCGCCTTGTACGAAAAAATCCGTTTACTCCGGAAAGAAGCTGTACTCAGTCCTAAAGGATTTTACCATCATGTCACGTTCCTCTATTGAAAATCGCCAAATACTTTTTGAGATTGCGGAAAGTCAATATGGCTTATTTACTGCCAAGCAAGTGATTGAAGCCGGCTTTAAAAAATCATCCCTATCATCTGCGTGCGGGCAATTGGGTAAGCGAATAGTTTCGTGAAGGTTTTGTCAAAAACCGATAAACTCGTTTTCAAACATAATCAATGAGTTATAGATGAGTCAGTCAAATTGAGATTCGACTGATATGAGTATCAATAAACAAATAATACTTTAAAATCATTGAGTTATAGATTGAACCACAGCTTTCTTTAAAACGTCAAAAAAGGCATTTTATTAGAATATACAGCCCCTGTCATGAAAATTTAACGACCTAACAGTTAGAAACCTTCAAGGTTTCCAAAACCTTGAAGGTTTTACCCTTGAATGGCACAGCGGTTAGTGGGTTAAAGGCTGCGTGGTGCTAAAGGAGAATCCATCATGTTTTTTAAATAGAAACCAAATTCATCATAAATCTCCGATTCATCCGCAGCCGGCAGCTTTTCCAAATACGTTTTAATCAGTTTAAGATTGGAGACGGCTTGCTTTGCGTCATTATCTGTCGCTTGTCGCGCTGCAAACGCGGCTTGCAACTTCGCCAAAATTGGTTTTTGCTCATCCCAAAATGTGTTAGGCATCTCATCATGATATTGAGATACCGCCCACAACACTAATGTCCAGCGTCCTAATTCAAAATAATCTGCCCACTGGGTTTTTAACCAATTGTTTTCGGGCGCGGATGGCAAAAATCGTGGTGACAATGCCACGTCGCTATGTCCTAGCAAAAATTCTCTACCTGTCAACAAACCCGCACCAAACACTTTCGCTGCTGAAGAAAGCTGCCTAGCGGAACCACGCGCATCATCTGGTGGCACTTCCCAATGAAATGCCAGTACACGCAATCCGGCATTCACTTCAATATTTTTATCCGCTAAAACCATTTTATAAGTTGTGTTAATACGATTGCCGTGTGCGGCTGGTGAACCGTTAAATGATTGCCACCCTTCAAGAAAGTGGGTATGAACAACGAATCCAATCACCATAAATACCACAATAGCGGTAGCCCAACCCACAGGCCTAGTCGGCATTAACAAAACACCTTTCAGCTTTTGATAAAGAGTGCTTATCCAAGAGGGCGAAGGTTTCACTGCATCTCGCCTATGGTTAACGGATTCTATCGGCCCTTTATACGCCTGTATATCAAGTATATTATAACCAATAAGATTCGCTAATTCTCCAGTCTCGTGCAAACGCTTTAATTTTTTAAAGCCTTTTTTTGAACCGGTTAAATACAACACCGTTTTCATGCTTTTTCCTCCTTCATCGATAGGGTGATTTGGGGATCGTCTGAAATATCACGAAGATCTTCAACCAATTTCGTTAGCAGCTCATCCATAATCCCGCCTTCTATCTCCAACTTTATCGCTTGGCTTGATTCTGGGAAAAGATCACGAATCTGCTTAACTAGTTTAGCCAGTTTCTTATTCTGTTTCTTGGTTAGAAGGGCTTTTATCCCAAAGTAGCACAGTATTTTCGATTCCTCAGTTTCATCTTCTGGCTCGAAACCGGCAGCCTGAAAAAATTCGGCCTTTTCCACTTCAGTGAGTTCAAAAAATTGCGCGAGTTTCTGCACCTCAGAATAAGCATTTTTCTGTTTTTTGCTTTCCGGCTTATATGTACCGCTATGCCACTCGTGTAATTTTTGATAGGAGATTCCAGTATTTTTTGCCATGTACCTATACGTCAATTCAAAATTCTTATCACCTTGACGTTCGATCTCCTGTTTTTCTTGACGCTTTTTATATCTGTCAAACAGAGAACTGAATGTCACGTCATGCTCCTTCTGTTATTAAAAATTTTATTTATTATACCAATTCTCAATTGAATTTCATCTTAAATGATAATGGGTAATGGGTAATGAGTAATGGGTATTTAGTCCCTATCAAGAATCGTGCCAGAGTTTCATTCGTCTCAGGCGAACCTTGTACGAAAAACGGCCAAGGAGTCTCAGGAATACAAGGCGAACCTTGTACGAAAAACGGCCAAGGAGTTTCATTCGTCTCAGGCGAACCTTGTACGAAAAACGGCCAAGGAATCTCATTCGTCTCAGGCGAACCTTGTACGAAAAATGGCCAAGGAGTCTCATTCGTCTCAGGCGAACCTTGTACGAAAAAACTTGGTTTTTATTGGAATGTGACATTGTCAAGTTAATTACCTATTACCTATTACCAATACCAATTCCTAAGCCCTCTTGCATTATAAATCATAGTTTTATCCGGTTTTTGTCATGCTGAAAAAAATTGCTGAAAATCAACCAATAACTACAAGGATTGTATTTTAGAAAGGATTTATAAGAAAGGATATATGCTCCAAACGGTATTGATTTCAGACTTTTATCTAAAAGATTTCTCATATCACATTTTCAATTAACAATTAACAATGGTTGTCATGTTGGGTTTCAACTTATTTTTGTCATGCTGAAAAAATGCTGAAACTCAGCACGGTAAAAAAAATGATGAAAATTAATAAGATAACGGTTGTCATGTTGCTTGTCATGTTGAGTTTCAGCTTGCCTGGTATTTGAGAAAAACTCATAAGATATTGTAAACCAATAGATTTTATTGTTGGCATGTAAAATGCAAGAGTTAGATAAAATTTCATGTTGGTAGGTTGAGGCGGCTCCATAAATTGGAGGGAGCGACTGCTTAGTCTAACCTGCACAACACGAAAGTTATCATCAATTTATTCCACCAATCTTAAGGAGATTGATATGAACGAAAGTGAGATAGAACGTCAGAGAATAATAGTGGGAAGAGGTGGTCCTGAAGAAAACTGGCAACCGGGGACTAGCAGGAAAAAGGAGCCAAGTCAAATCCATAGGGCGAAAGAGTCTGTGAAGGACAAAGTACATGATGTGCTTAATAACAAATAAAGGCTAACATCCAAGGATTCAAGTTAAGTTGAATCAACGGTTGTAGCTGGCGTGCATTGAATGGGTAGTCCAGTACATGTTCTGGACTACCTTTATAGAAATTGATGTGCAATGCTGAGGCTTATTGTAAAGTTCATCTTGATGGTACATAAGTACTGAAGCATGAATATTTACTTCGCCTTTTTTAACCAATAGGAGGTTTATGATGGAAAACGACAAACAGGGTAAAACTCTCAATAACCCATCCAGTCGCCCTAGAGAGAACGAGTCTGGTAAGTCAAATGCTAAGAGAACAGATCCCACTAGGGATATCCGTGAATCGACAAGAAATGATGTGCATCGCATAGTGAAACCCTAGCAACCATTGCTTAAATCGCTGTTACACTATGGATAATGAAGCTGTATCACTTTGACTTTGGCGAGCAAGTGAAACGGCTAAATTGGTAAGCATGGTTTAGCACCCGACACTCGCTAGCCATGTACGTGATAATTTTGAGAGAGAGGTAGTTATAATGAGCGATTTTTCGTCTTGTCCAAGCTGCGGACACACGCCTTATCAAGGCCTAATGGGTGGTTGGTTTAAAGTCTATAAGTGCAACGCTTGCGGAGGACTCTTTTGTCACGAATGCAAGGGCTCTAACAACGGTAGCAAATGTCCAAAGTGTGGCTCAACAAACAAATCCACAGCAGGAAAATCTGGATAATTTGCAATAACGCGAGAGTAGGGTGGGCAAAAAAAAAGCACGTTGCCCAATACATAACGTGAGAGCAAGCGTAGGGACTTGACGTAGATGTAACGAAAATTAAAGCCACTGGTATTATGGTTAGTATAGGGTTGATGATTAGTGTCATCACACAGCAGGTGGGTAACACAACAACGTTGCCCACCCGACATGGCTCAATTTCAGGCTGTAATTGAGTGATCTGTTAATTCTAACATAGGAGGCTGGGGGAAAAAAAATGAAATGGTACAGAACGTGTCATTGCGGGCATAATAACCCTGCAGGTGCACAACGATGTAATAGTTGTGGACAGGAAATGTACACAAAACGTGCATTTAAAGAGGATATCAAGCATTTTCATGACAGGTGGGAATGTCCTGAGTGTAGTGAGATTAACATGGAAGATAATACTAAATGTATTTGCGGTTTCACTAGGAGCACTGGTGGATGTTTTATAGCAACAGCAGTCTATGATTCTCCGATGGCAGAAAATGTCATCGTTCTCAAACAATTTCGTGATGAGGTACTGTTAGCGTCGTCTATCGGACAAAATTTCGTGAGTTCTTATTACAGATTTTCGCCGCCAATGGCCTCATTTTTAGCTGAGCATGCCTTTCTAAAGTATTTGGTGAAGTATGTCTTGATTGCACCAATAGTATTCCTTATTCGCTCAATCAACATGGCTAAAAAGTGGTAACAAGGGAATGTAAGAGAATGTCGGGGGCAAACGAGCGACAAGGAATTTGTTTTTCTTTCATATCACGAACAAAATTTTACCACCGCGAGTTCCAAAGCTCTGGCGTTGGAACACGGTAGCCATAAACCATAGGAGGTGTTTCAAACTGTAGAAATTGAGACTTGAAGCGTTGTTCATCGTTTCAACAATTTGTTAGGAATTAGGAACATGAATTCGCTACGTTTTTCTATGAATAAAGGAGACTGAATGAAAAAAACACTCATTGCGGTAGCCATTATTTTATTTTCAGTGCCAGCCAGTGCTGAAAGAGTATAGGAAAACTACAATATTTCCCTAGGCGGTAGAAAATCCATCTATGCAACATTGGATAAAACCGGGAGTTCTTATGCTTTACATGTTGAGAGTACGAATACGGATATTTCCGGTTTGGCCGTTACCGATGATTTTAAACCACTCAATGAAAGCCAATGGGTGGTAACAGGGTGTGGGAAAGTTGGATTTGTTTATTTAGGCGGCATTTATGACTCTATCAATAAGATCATACATTTGTGTAATGAGAAAAAGGCTGCTGAACGTCAGAGAGAGTGGGAGAGAAAAAAAGCTGAGCATGACAGAGAAGTCGCCAAGATAAAAGCAAGAAGGAAAGCTTTTAAATTAGGCCTGACACATTACAAAAGCAATAAGAAAGAAGCGGCTAAATGGTTTCGTAAAGCTGCTGAACAGGGACAGATGCAAGCTCAATTTCTTTTAGGCACAATGTACTATGATGGCAGTGGTGTTCCTAAGAATCAGAAAGAAGCCTTCAAATGGTTTCGCAAAGCCGCTGAACAGGAAGAGGTCAACGCGCAATTCAAGTTAGGCACCATGTACGACGAGGGCAAAGGCGTTTCTAGAAATAAAAAAGAAGCGGCCAAATGGTTTCGCAAAGCCGCTGAACAGGGGAATGCCGACGCGCAATTCAAGTTAGCGGCAATGTACATCAATGGCAGTGGAGTCCCTGAGAATAAGAAAGAAGCGGCTAAATGGTTTCGCAAAGCGGCTGAACAGGGAGATGTAGGCGCGCAATATATTTTAGGTGAAATGTACTCCAATGGTAAAGGCGTTTCTAAGAACAAGAAAGAGGCTGCCAAATGGTTTCGCAAAGCGGCTGAACAGGGGCTTGCAAGAGCGCAATTTGAATTAGGCGTAATGTACGTCAATGGCAGTGGAGTCCCTGAGAATAAGGGAGAAGCGGCTAAATGGTTTCGTAAAGCAGCTGAACAGGGACATGTAATGGCCCAATATATTTTAGGCCTCATGTACTCCAAGGGTAGAGGAGTTTCTAAGAATAAGAAAGAAGCCTTCAAATGGTTTCGCAAAGCTGCTGAACAGGGAGATGCAGACGCGCAATTCGAGCTAGGTGTCATGTACATCGCAGGCAGTGGAGTTCCTAAGAATAAAAAAGAAGCCACTAAATGGTTTCGCAAAGCCGCTAAACAAGGACATGCTGATGCACAAGCTAAATTAAGGGACATAAATAACTGAGCGGTGGTTTACATTCACTTTGTTAATTTTGTTTTGTAGGGTGCTTACCTCAAGCACTTTGGGGTATCACTGGTGCTTGAGTAAGCTTAGAAACCCCATATTTTTGATTTTAATTTATTATGGAGTAAGTATCTATGTTTGAAAAAAAATTAGAATGCTGTCCAGCATGTCGTCATCGTGGCTCAAGTGGATTAATCCCTAGCTCACATTTTTATGTTTATACTTGCAGTCAATGCGGGCATACGTATTGCTATCAATGTCCTGGTAGTAACAATGGCGAAAGATGCCCTAGCTGCTCTCACACTGGAAAGGACACTAAAGGTATTGTTTATATCAAATAAACTAAGCTTCACCATTCACTTAGTGTCACAGGGCTTCGATAAGCAAAATGGGCTGTAATAATAATGAAGCCTTTGCCCAGTAGTAAAACGGATTAGAGCGAAGGCCGTCCAACGAACTTGCAAGCTCGGAAGATTCCCCATTTTGCTCCAAAGTGTCGTACACTTTTTGACAATCGTTCCGGGCGGAAAGAGACTACTCGCCATCCTTGGTGAGCAGCGTGATAATTTGAATAAAATCAATAAGTTACTTAAATCAGTATAAACTCTATTAATTATATAGCCCCTTCGCTCAAAAGCGGAGGGGCTTTTTTTTATGGTTTCTCAATACTTCTATTTATGGATAATTCATGGCTGAAATAATGATCGCGCTTTGTTATAATTAAATAAAAGTGTTGTGCCTTCACTAAAACCCGGAGCGATATGATGGAGTCCAAACTTTAGTTTGGCTGGGTGGCCCAAACTAAAGTTTGGACTCCTAAGAACTTAACTGAAGAATATTATGATGTCTACTAGAAAAATCAAGCTCATGGCTGACTACCAGTGTTATCCTCTGTGGCATGTAGAGGAAGTTGGCAATATTGACCCAAATAAACTGCCCATTTCAACCGTTCTTAAAAAACACCTCAATAGTTGGGCCGAATGTTATGATGAAACCTTAGTCATTGAAGACCCAAAATTATCGGGGTTTAAGAATGATAAAGAAGCTTTGGCTTTTGAAGAACAAGGGCAATTTCTGTGGCAACAACTTCAAAAAGAACTGGGTAACAAATATGAAATTTTTTATTTCAGTCACCTAACTGCCCAATTACTTAAAAGAGAGGAGGTAGAGGACTTGGTTTTTTACTCTCATACGAAAGCACCGCCAACGAATGTCTACGTTGAAGCGGTAGCCGTATAGAACGAGAACGTTTGTTGGGGTAGGTACGTGCTTGTATCCGCCCTACCAATGAGCCAAGTGTCTGAACTGTGATGGTTATGATGAAGGTGTTTGAACTGTGATTTATTTATTTGATTTATCTGATTTAGGTGAGTAAAAATCACACGAATCACAGTTCAAATGCCAATGGTATGATGATTCATTAACCACATAGCCCCCTCGCTCAAAAGCGGAGGGGCTTTTTTTATGGCCACCCAGCCAAACTAAAGTTGGCCGACTCCTGAAAACATTTTAACTGGCTAAAAAAACCATCGTTAAATAGGAGTCCAAACTTTAGTTTGGGCCGTTCATCGCCTTAGCTTAAAAAAGGGGCTTTATGTATTGCTTAATTCAAGTCTACGATTCTTTTTGAGAATCTCGGTTTTGAGGGGGTATCTTGAAATCAATCTCAGCTAATTTATTCGCCGACATAATCTGATCTAACCAGTTATCCAATTGCGAAAGATCAGAGCTTGCCTCAATGTGTTGCACAAGGCCTGTTGGTATCTGTGGGAATTTGCGATGTAATTGACGAACCACCATGTGATGCGCAGTGCTCAGTGCACTTTTCAGTGCGCTTTGCTTTTGTGTTGCGGCTAAAGCCTCTTGAAATGTGGGTAATTTCCCGATTGCTTCGGGCATTTCGCGGAAAAACTGGTCAATCACCGGCCAGGTTTCTTCACGTATCTGATATTTCATCTGTTTCACCTCCAAAATTTTGTGCCAAATCAGTTCGGGATCGGTAGCCAGCCCAACATCTATGATCAGTTGCAGATAATCATTTAATCCTTCTTGCACACACAAGGAAATAAACTGTTCTAATTTCTTACCCCGTGCTAACGCTAACAGTGGGTAGTTTTTTGGGACTAAATTCAGTTCGCTGGGATGAATGATCCATTTTCCCAACACCTCATCACAGTGGTAAATGCCAGCCTCAATTTTAACAAATCGATACGCTTTTCCAAGTTCATTCAAAATCTTATCGGGCCGTGTGACACAGACTATCGTCACTGTGATTTCGTTGAGGAGTTGACTTGACTCGCTAGCGTCTTTTTTCTTCATCTTCAGCGTTGAGGCTTTTTCATATTTCGGTACCCCAAGTCCATAAGCCCGCATCAAAATGAGATTATACTCGTTTATTGTTAACGGGTCATGGATACCTTTAATTTTTAAACAAACGATGATAAAATGCTTTCGCAGTATCATCAAAGGGTTCATGTTTCGATGTCATTTTGTTAATTCTACCTCTGGTTCTCGTTTTGTTCTATATTTTTTCAGAAAAATAAACGATACGGATGCTATCCCTTCTTAGGGATAGTATCCGTTAACTTCGACTGAACATCTATAGCTCACTGCTATTTAAAAATGTTTTTAAGGAGACGGTGGGCAGATCGCATATTGCTTATTGTCAACATAATTCTTCATGTTGTTAACAATACAACGGATAAAGATGATGACCTCATTTTTAATCTCTTCTAAATCATCAAGTGTCAATTCCTGTCCACACTCTGAAAATGATATATTCCCATGCGATAACTCATTTCTTTTCGTCTTAACTGTCAAGAGTTGAGAACCGCCTTTGGCACCAGGAGCAACGGCATAAGAAATTTTGTGTCATTCACCAATTCTACGAATTTATTTCGCATCCAAATTACCAGACAGGGGTATGGCTTCTTCACCCAATTGAATAATCTTCTTATTCGCAACCTTTTCTACCATAAGCCCCGGTAAAAACCTTCAAGGTTTGGCAAACCTTGAAGGTTTGGCAGATTCTGGATTTTAAATACTTTTCTATAATGATATTTAATCAAAATTTCCTATGTACAGGACAAAAAAGTGTTCAAGCCGTGATGCTATCGCTTTTTGTGGCGATAGTCTCACTAAGGAATATAAAATAGTAGCAAAAGTGATACTATCGCAAAAAAAGCGATAGCATCACGAAATACTTACTTTGTGGGGCACTACAAATAACTTAGTCAAATATTTCGCAAAAGTGATACTATCGCAAAAAAAGCGATAGCAT
>QNER01000131.1 GCA_003646175.1 Candidatus Parabeggiatoa sp. nov. 1 | reverse complement strand
TGCCGAAACTTTTTTTTATGACCCTATTCATTCACTTGACAGTGTTGTGTCATGCGGTACGCGTTGCAGTCCGTTAAAAATTATGCACACCGCTGAGTGTCGTGCTTGATTGCAGGCTCGCCATTATAGATAAAATATTTGTGCAATGCAACAATAAATTGAGAAGCGAGCATTATAGTTAGACACACAGAGGGCACAGAGTTACATAGATAGAGTAAAATGTTATTTTAATTCAAAGGATTGAAGAAAAATTAATTTTCCCCCTCACTGGGTTCAGTGCCCTTTAGGGTATTTAAGCTATTAGACAATTGTGGCAAGCTTTGGCGGAAGCTATTTATTTGCTGATCCTATAGTTTGATCGCGTAAAGCGTTTTGGAAACGCTTTACGGTTTTGCCCTAAATATTTTTATGAACGTCTATAAGGGTTATTTTAGGCTCGAAAAATCAAAAAAGCTGATATTTATGACAGTGGTAAGTACAGTCCAGAAAAATTCGGTATAAAATTTTGTGGCACAAAACTTTTCTGAGTGGTTATAGAACATTCAAAAATCCCACTTCCACTACGCTTCAGTTTGTTCCGGCAAGCTAAGACTGCGCCAAGCAATCATTCCCCCCGCAAGTTGAACCACGTCTGTAAAACCAAAACGGCGCAACAATCTAACCGCAGGGATGCTGCGGTGGGCACTGAGGCAAATCGCAACCACCGGTTTGTCCATATCAAAAGGCAACGTCTCAATGTTTGCGCGTAACTCGGCGATTGGAATACTCACTGCGCCGGCTAAATGTCCATTGCGCCATTCTCTGCGCGTGCGAACATCAAGCAATTGGGGGCGTAAATCTGGGTTTGGCATTTTTTCTGCCAGCGCGGTGGGCAAAATTTCCGGCACTTTGCCAAACGGCAACCACCAAAATAGTTTACTGGCGGTTGATTCTGAAGTTGGAGGTAAATGAGTCATGGTTTTTTATGTAATTATTTATTTAGAGGAAGTTGGGAATTGGGAATTATAGTTTGTAAGAATAATAATTTCAGTTAGAAACTTTGAAAGTTTTGGAAACTTTGAAAGTTTTGCCCTAAATATTTTTATGAACGTCTATAGGAATTAAATAGGGTAAATTTCGGGAAAAAAACTGAATTGGAAATTAGGAATTAAATAGGGTAATCAGCCCGCGGTTTTTTCGTACAAGGTTCGCCTTGTACTCCTGCTAATATGTTGCGTGAGAATGATAAATACCGATTTAGTTTAGTTGCTTGATTTTATTCAATTTACTCCAATAATCCTCTTAAATCAATTAATGACACTAAATAGTTGTCATATCCATTCGTTTATTTCGCTAATTCGTTGTACTATATTTTGTGGTACTGATAACTGATAAGGGAGTTTTTTATGTACGCATTACGATATCTGGTTTTACTCTTTCTTGGGTTAATGGTGACAAAGTGGGACTGCGTAAAAAAAATGAGACTACGGCCTAAAAAATACGAGACTGGTAATGATGCCAAGTTTTGTAAAAGCGGTGATATTTTTTTATATGGATTGGGAATTAGGGATTGTGGATTTGAGTTATAAGGGTGACGAACTGATTTTTATGGTTCGTATCGTAATATGGTCAAAATAGGTTCCTAACCGGTTTTGGTGGAATGGTTTAAGAACCCTTTAAATTTTTTTGGTTTTATAAGGTTGTTTGATGAAAAAAAAAGCCCTGCCATTGGTGGTAACAGGGCTTTCAGTTTTTGTTAGTTCCCGGTATTAGCAATATTGTTCCGAAGTATACTCGACTCACAAGTTTTTGATGTTATTTTGCTTTACGGCAATCAACTTTTGAGTGTTTATAAATGCAACTCATTAATTTATTTTTAATAAAATTATTTTTTAGGCACAAAGGTAATATTTATTTTTAAATCAATTGTTTACAACAAAAAAACTTGATCATCGAGAGTATAGTCTCAGAGATTTACTGCCATTTTGGATTACTTGGATTTATGGGTCAAGAGTAGAAAAAAGAATTTATTTGTTTTAAATCAATGATATAAACGCATTTGTTATTCCCAAGTCCGTCTCATTTTTTTTCCTCTGTAGTCTCATTTTTTTTCCGCAGTTCCAATGGTGGGGATTTGGTATTTCAGCGGCGGTGAGAGAAAATAACTACAAGGATTGTTTATAAGAAAGGATTGGTTGGATCGTTTAGTCGAAATATCAAGCTTTTTCCCGTCAAGAAATGTGGTTGGCGCGAATTTGGGATTTGGATTCTGGCACCTGTTAATCCTTTCTTATATACAATCTTTGTAGTTCTACTTTGTCAGATTCATTTTCATTCTCACGCTTCGCGCTAAGAACGCTAAGGTATAATTGAAACTTTGCGTCTTTGCGCCTTTGCGTGAAACAAAATGTGACAAAGTAGTTAGAATTTTGGAATTTGGATTCTGGCACCTTTTAATTTCATCTAATCCGCCTCGATTATACAATCCTTGTAGTTAGCGTTTTGGATTTGGATTCTGGCACCTTTTCATCTAATCCTTTTTTATAAACAATCCTTGTAGTTAGCGTTTTGGATTTGGATTCTGGCACATTTAAAAGAAGACGTCGTCGCTTCTCTACAAATAATAGAACCCTCAATCCAAGCCGTTCTAAATTAGTCGTCGAAGGACAAACTGATACGCTTTTTTCCTTTCTATGATAAAAATTCAGCAAAAACAGGAAAAACATAATATTATTAATGAGTTAGCTACAAAAAAGACCAAGCACTGACAGGCCGTGCAAGGCAACCTAGAACGAATGTCAACTACCATTTTTGTCGTTCTCAGGTGCCAGTGTGGAAACCCGAAAATCCTTTCTTAAATGCAATCCCTGTAGTTATAAATCCATTATTATAAGCAATCCTTGTAGTTATTAAATGACAGAATCGACGTATAAAGTCTTCGGTAGCCCTTTTGATGCCTTCTTTTATTCCCATTTTTATTCCCTGGGCTTCTCCACAATATCTTGCAGGAGTCCAAGATTTATCTTGGAAAATCTTGAACTCCAATGTCAATCCATTTATTTTGGTGTGACGGTCAAAGATTATCCCGAAGTTTCAGGAACAGCCGCGGGTTCTTGTGGTTTACGGGCAAACTTCAAGAAATACAACAGCCCCCCAGCAATGGCAAGGAGCATTATACCCAACAGTGGGCGGTAGAATATCCAAGCAATGGCAATGGTGATGAGGGAAAGTGTGGCTGCTATCACAAAAGAAACCAATGCACCGACAAAACCAACAATATCGGCCAAAAAAGGTAGGACGGCAGCCAGTGTCCTCAATACACCGAAGATAAAGTTCAAACCGATGAACATCACAATAAAACCCACCAGACGTAAAATCCAAGTGAGCATGGTATTGAACGCGACTTCGTGCTTGAACATGTCTTCGGCGGTCACCGTGCCATATTCAAATAATTCAATTTCGCCACCAACTTGAGTCGTGTAAGAAGCCAAACTTGAACCGACTTGTTTGGCGACAATACTGACAACGGCGGGCCGAACAACTTCAAAGCTTATCCGCAAATCACCAATTTGGGGACGGGTTGCATCTTGACCCATATAGTAATACCCGTCATGGATGTGTAACTTATCACGAAATTCTTCTGGCACTTGCTCAAACGTTTCAGCCGTCATTGGGAGACGCTGAGATTTGTCGAGCTGGTTGACGAGGCTAACAGAAAGGCTAAAGGCACCGACGGTGACCTTTTCCGCATGAAACGCGTTTGAACTAAACGGCATACTGGTGGGATTGCGATGGCCTTCCGGCTGTTTGAACGTACTGGAATCAAACAGATCACTTGACCAAGTTTCGGTGTGTGTGTAGGTAGTCACCGTCTCGGTACCGCCCCCCAGCTTTTCCTGCGTCTCTGAGCGTTGTTGTTCTTCCCACTGGTACATCATCACCACGCGCCGCAGATTGATAACATTGGCCGCAACAACACCAAACATCGCATCTGTCAAGGTTTCATCTGATCTTGCTTGATCACTCAGATGAACAAGCTTGCCCTCGTTAACGGCTTCAACTTGCTTGGCATCAATTGAGATAACGGTACTGGCACCTTCTTCTAAGGTTTTGGCGCGATCTACGGCACGCCCCTCGTTCCAAAACAGTAGCGGAAATGCGGCCAAAAACAAAATAAGCCCAAGTAGGGCACCCCCCAACGCATTTTTAATACGATCCCACCATGACTCACTGGTGATTTCGGTATATGAATCATCAGACATGATTTTTCCTCCTGTCATTTGTTTGATTAAAAAATAAGGCACCCTTCAATTATCTCGAAAAAATAGGAATATTGGTGGGCAACCGGGCAGTCTGATCTTGACCTTCTTTTGAGCACCTGCGGCCCGCTTGCCCACCCTACAAACGGTTAACTGCTTTTGAAGGGTGCCACAAATCATTTGATAAGTCTTCAATGATGCTATCGCTGGTTTTGGGTTTTGACGATATTTTGGGTAGAGTCTTTCTTCAGCGATGTTATCGCTGGTTTTGGCGATAGTATCACTTTTGGGTAGAAAAAATACGTTCCACAAAGGCATTTAGAAACATGCCATCAGGATCCAATTCGTCCCTGAACGCTTTAAATTTCTTCAAAGTGTCCCCAAATTCTGGGCCGTATACCTGTTGAAGGTAAGGAAAAATACCGTCAAGGTCCTGAAACTGCTTGGCCCAATGGGGTCGGCCGTTCATCTTCATCCATAGTTTATGAGCAATTAAATTGAGAAAACCCTCGAAATGCGCCTTCGGGGCATAAGTGATAAATTCAATAAAACAAGTATGGACATTGCTGCCGGCAGGTTGGTAAGCAGGGGAAAGCAGTGCTTGACTGTTTTTCAAAAAGCGAATCATAACAACGGAAACCGGATACTTACCGTCCTTCGCCCAGTCATACACCGTGTCCACAATCTGACATAACGCTGTCGTTATATTGCCGAAATCCTCATCAATGGGGATAGCCCAAGAAGCATCTCCAACAATGAAGTTTTCGTAAGGCGGTTTACTCAAGGAAATCTTCAACGTTCGGAAAGCCCTTTTATGATAGTGAAGGGCCTCAGTAACCGGAACAACGCTATTATTCTGGGGTATAAGCTGAGACACATTTTTCGACATTTTCGGAATAGCTGATGGGCGAAGCTGTATAAAAATAGTCTGAATCAACGAGAACAACGGACCCAAAACCGGTTCTGTAAGTTCAAAGAAGTAGTTGCCCCATTTCACACGACTCAAGGGCTTGTCAGTTCGTTTGTAGTGTTTGATAAAAATTTTATCTTCCGCAGGTGTGTCACCATTAAACGGCATCCACATCATCTCCAGGTACTGATTGTCTGGTGAAGCAACCCAGTTTTTGAGCATTGAAGGATCATCTTTATTGATCACCTGATTCAACGGCACTGTTTCATCAACATTATGCACATTAAACATCTCCTCAATTTTAAACGTAATACTGGAGATAATGCCAATTGAGCCAAGGTTCACTCGCACCTTATTCATCACGTCTTCGCCATCGATTTCGACGGAAAAGGTGCGTACTTCACCTGAAGCCAGCACGATGTCCATGGCATACACCAAATCGGGGACCGTAGGTTGTTCCCAGCCCGTGCCATGACAACCAGCGGCCACAAACCCGCCCATTTGAAGCGTAAACGGGACACCATTGGTGGGAAAAGCCATATCTGCTTGGGTTGTCTTTTTAGTGACTTTCCCAATTGTGGCACCCGGCCCAATGGTAACGAAGCTGCCTTTTTCATTTCTATACGGTGTGACACTGTTCAAACCACCCATCATAACGAGATATGAGTCGGTGGGTACAAGGGGGCTCCATGAGTGACTGCTACCAGCCATCCGAATCTTTTTCTTATTTGCTTTCGCTTGTTTGACGAGGGCTATCAAATCATCCTGAGATTTAGGATAAAAAATGCATTGCGGTTTGGCGGATAACGTGTTAGCCCAGTTTTTCCACGTTTTACCCCTTTTACATGGGATACGGTTGTTCATGTATAATTCCTTTAGCGTTGTAAAAATAGTTCGATTCGTTCAATTTCAAAAATATTGGTTTTTAATGGTGGATTTTGAGGCTGTAATTACTTTCGCCAAACATTTTCTGGTATTTAGAAACATAGGCCATAAAATAAACTTGGTTTCTCGCCTTGAACAAAATACCTTAAAAGACTGAACGAAAGTATTTAACCAGTTTGAGGAAAGAGATAATAACGTGAGTTCGACTTTAAGAACAATTAATTGTAGTCCTGTAGATGTAGTGATGACGTCCAAACAGATACTATCCCGGGGAAGGGATAGCATCTGTAACATCACTACATGTTTAGGACTACCCAATTAATTATTATAAATTATTGGTATATCAAGTATTTACAATTAATAGTTAATTATAAAACTTTTGAAGATTCTGCAATTTAACATACATCATAGCTGTCATTAATGCATCGTTAAAAGCATCATGTTGACCAAAAGCGGGTAAATCCAAGTCTTTTAAAATCGCATCAAAACGCAAATCGACATGGATTGGATTAAAAATATTTTGCTTATAATCATAGTAAATACCAGAAACCTCAATTTGTTGATTCGGTAATGTAATACCAAGCAATGGTTTGAGGTATTTATTAATCATGGCAACATCAAATTCCAAATAGTAGCCCACTAAAGGGCGAGAACCGATAAAGTCTAAAAAGCACAAGATTGCCTCATCAGCTTGTAAACCGTTTTCCAAGTCACAATGACGTAAATGATGAATTTTGATACTGGCTTCATCTATCTCGGTGCGGGGTTTGATAAATAATTCTAATTTTTGACTCGTCAAAATTTTATTCTTATTAATCTTGACGGCACCGATGGAAAGAATTTCGGCTTTTTTAGGATTGAGATTGGTGGTTTCACAATCAAAGCAGATCAGTTCATTATCAGGCGGTTCAGCGAATAAGTAGGCATATTTTTCAAGTTTGAGTTTGTTGCGATTGCGCTTTTTTTGTAGGTTCTTAAACATGAGAGGTGCGATTTTTTTTAATTCACAAAGTTTGAACCGGATTTAACTGATTGAAAGATAAACACTTACCACCTATCATGTCAAAGTCATTATTTTTACAAACTGAAAGGTGCTGTTTTCTCTGTGAAACTCTGTGTAACTCTGTGTTCTCTGTGTTGAAAAATATTTTTTACTTGTTGGAGAGCGTTTTCGTTCAAACACTAGCTAATCCTATCCAACTTAAAATGGTAATTAATAAACTGTTTAAACTCATTAACGATTTTGAGAGAATCCTTGAGCAAATCACGTTCTAACTTATTTAATTGACTTGGCTTAATGTAATTATCATAAACTTCCCCCTCTTTCAGTTTTTCCAGTTCAAATTGGAGACGAAGCGAAATCATAAAACCAAAAGCTTCAATCAAATCAGTGGCAAAAGCCTTATCAAAAATTCCTTTTTCGGTGAGATGTTTAATACGTTCAATCGTACCCATCTGGATAATTTTATATTCAAGTGCTAAACTGCGAACACCATGAACGATAGGAAAAATTCCTCCTTTCTTTATATCCAATTGATTTGCATAAGATTTATCGACAATAAAAGTCGCAAATAAACTCAATGGCGTTTCAAATGAAAGCGTTGGTTTAGCAAAATAAGAAAAAAAGGCTTGGTTATCTTGTAAACGTTCATATAGATATTTTTTTGCTTCATCAAGCAATGTGACATCACCTGCCACCGCTTTTGCGTCACAAAAAATCGCCAATTCTAAAGGAGATTTAAACTCAATCACCCACTGAAAAATTTGATCTTGAAACCCTTTTAAAGAACGACACCAAGACTTATTATTCACCATAATTTTACCTTGGCAAGCCGGGTATCCAAAATCTATCAGCGTTTCAGTCAACTCTTGAGTCATTTTTTCTAAATCCTGACAAACAAAACCATCCCGCAAAATAATGGCATTATCCTGATCCGTTTTCAGAATTTGCTCCCCTCGCCCCTCGCTGCCCATCACAATGAAACAAGAATTGTCTAACAATGCTGGCGGTGCAATAAACGCATACAATTTTTTTAAAACTTGTTGATTTAATTCCGTCAGCCATTGCATTAAGTATTTTATTTTCATACCATTCGCATTAAACGCTTTAATCATATTCGTCATATTCTGACTGGCTACCTTCAATTGCGCTTTATTTTGAGCACGATCAATCTGCACCGCAACGAGGCGGGTATGATTAGACAAGTAACTCAACAAATCAATCTGTTCTAATACTCCAATAATTTCATGATCCTGCTCAATCAATAAATGTTTAATTGAATTGCGGAGCATAACCAACAAAGCATGAAGCAAAAATTCATCGCGCCCTAAACTAATGAGCTCATAAGAAGCAATATGCGCAATAGGATTATCTATAGAGTAACGTTGTAATACCACATGATCTCGAATATCTTTATCAGTGACAATGCCAATGCCCTTATCACCTTTCACCAAAATAAAACTACTTTTCTGATGTGTCATCATTTGCACAGCGTCATAAACGGAAGAGTCAGCTTCAACAAAAACGGGGGTTTGCAGATAAATATCTTTGATTTTAGCCACCATGAATGACGCTAATTCGGTATTATTGCGTTGTTCAATTAGGCTATTAAGACGTTTAGACAAATCTTGAGAATAAAATCTTTTTAACGCATCATTATTTTGAATGAAATTTAAAAAGAGTGTTTTAGGCAAAATATAGCAAATCAACTCTTCTCGCACGATAAAATCGTTTTTACTGATTCCATCTAACAATGACATTGCGTCAAAAGAATCTTGGGAAACATAAACAGAAACGATTTCATCATCGCGGGTTTCTTGCACGATACCTTTAATAATAATATAAAGTGCATTTGGAGAAGTGTCCTGTCGAATTAAATACTCCCCTTTCCTAAAGTAAGCAATATCCATGGCATCAACAACCGTTTTAAGCTCTGGCTCTTGTAATTTATCAAACGGTGGAATATGATAAATAAAGGCTTTTTGTTCTAGGATGCTCATTTTCAGTTACCAGTTCTTCTCAACTTGACAATGATCGAGGCAAAAGTTTGCTCCGCAAACTTTTGCCTCGATCACATTAGCAGGAGTACAAGGCGAACCTGGTACAAATTTCGCCGGAAACTAATGATAACGCGGCTTTTATGGGAACGAGACAAACGATGAGTGCCAACGTGTGGGAACCAAAAAAACTAGCATGGAGAGGGTGCATTGGAACGCACCCGTTAAGCTAACTATGTTCATAAGCATCTCTGAATAGCTAAACGAAAACCAAGCGTGTGTAAAAACGAATTAATCTCATATAAATCGGAATTAGGCTTTCGTGAACCCCTCTTATTAGTTTCGTCTTGGCTGAATTTTACCCTTTCAATCAGTTGAGACGTAACGGCTTGCGCTTCAGCAACATGTTTCAAAGCCATCTGAAAAGCTTCTGGATCGTAATCTTCAAATGCAGCATCAAGATATTCTGCAGCTTCTTGAGGATCACGGAGTGCTTCTATTAATTCTGCATGATAATTTTTACCCATTATTACCCCCATAATCATGCCAATAAGTCTTGGCTTTATGAATATCCACCTGTTGTGTGCTTTTGTCACCACCACACAATAATAGAACGATTGTCAAACCTACTTTTCCAAAATAGACTCGATAACCGGGCCCATAATCAATACGAAGCTCATAAACACCTTCACCTACTGACTTACTATCACCAAAATGGCCTCGTATAAGCCTATCAATGCGGACACGATTTACTCTCATTTAATGATTTAAGCCAAATAGAAAAAGGTATTTTACCCTCTTTCGTTTCATAAAATTCAATTTGTATTTTATCACTCATGGTGTTTTCTTATTATAAAAACATTAACGGTACTTTGGTGGATACTTGCGACATCCACATTGTACCTACTGAGCAGATCGCAGTCGCAATGAAAATTCAGTCTATTGCAATGTTTGGTTCTGGGTTCTCCTCAAAACTTTCAGCCTCTTAAAATACAAAACGGCCCTATTTCGGGTAAAGGAGTCCAAGATTTATCTGGGAAACCGCCCAAACTAAAGTTTGGACTCCTGGGATCTGTCAATACAAAATTGACAAGGTATTAGGCTCAAGAGAAAATGGTCAAGCTTTATTCGTTTATTTAATTTCAGTTATAAACCTTCAAGGTTTTTGCAACGCTTTACGGTTTTGCCCTAATTTTATGAACGTCTATAAACTTACTTACTAGCGCGATGACTAATCAAATTATCAACCACGCTCGGATCAGCTAAGGTGGAGGTATCACCCAAGTTATCGATCTCATTAGCGGCAATCTTACGCAGAATGCGGCGCATAATTTTGCCTGAGCGTGTCTTGGGTAAGCCGGGTGCCCATTGAATCACATCCGGACTCGCTATCGGACCAATTTCGGTGCGGACTTGTTTCACTAACGCTTTGTGTAGCTCTTCATTGGGTTCTATGCCAGTCATTAAAGTGACATAAGCATAAATACCTTGTCCTTTAATGTCATGGGGATAACCGACGACAGCCGCTTCAGCAACCGCTTCATGTAGCACCAGCGCACTTTCTACCTCAGCCGTACCCATGCGGTGTCCAGAAACGTTGATCACGTCATCCACTCGCCCGGTGATCCAATAGTAACCATCTTCATCACGCCGCGCACCGTCACCCGTGAAGTAGTTGCCTGGATAGCTTGTGAGATAGGTGTCAATAAAACGTTGGTGATCGCCATAGAGAGTTCGCATTTGACCAGGCCATGGGCGGGTGATGATTAAGTTACCTTCGGCTTCACCTTCAAGGGCATCGCCTTCGGTATTCACTATCGCCGGTGTAATGCCAAAGAAGGGGCGCGTAGCAGAACCGGGTTTCAATTTGATTGCGCCCGCTAACGGGGTGATGAGAATACCACCGGTTTCAGTTTGCCACCAAGTATCCATAATGGGACAACGGCCGTCACCGACAACATGATAATACCATTCCCACGCTTCCGGATTAATCGGTTCTCCAACACTGCCTAAGATGCGTAAACTCTTGCGGCTGGTTTTTTTGACAGGCTCGTTGCCTTGAGCCATCAAAGCACGAATCGCGGTGGGCGCGGTGTAGAAAATGTTGACTTGATGTTTATCGACAACTTGCCAGAAACGGCTGGCATCAGGATAGGTGGGAACGCCTTCAAACATTAAAGTGGTCGCGCCATTAGCCAGTGGTCCATAAACAATATAAGAATGTCCGGTGACCCAGCCAACATCTGCGGTACACCAATAAACATCCCCATCATGGTAATCAAAAACGTATTTATGCGTCATGGCGGTGTAGAGGAGATAGCCGCCAGTGGTGTGTAAGACACCTTTGGGTTTACCCGTTGAGCCTGATGTGTAGAGAATAAATAAGGGATCTTCGGCATCCATTTCCTCGGCCGGGCAGTCAGCGGATACTTTTTCTGCTTCTTCGTGATACCAAACATCTTGACCATCTTTCCAGGCTTGAGCGTTTCCAGTCCTTTTTACGACGATAACACTATGTACATTGGGGCATTGGGTAAGGGCTTTATCGACATTGGTTTTCAGAGGAACTGCCCGACCACCCCGCAATCCTTCGTCGGCCGTGATGACGACTTCGCAACCCGAATCTAATATACGATCTTTTAAGGCTTCTGGGGAAAAACCACCGAATACAACAGAATGTACTGCGCCAATACGTGTACAAGCCAGCATGGCAAAGGCAGCTTCGGGGATCATGGGTAAATAAATACAGACGCGATCACCTTTTTTAACGCCACGCGCTTTGAGTACATTGGCAAAGCGGCACACTTTTTCGTGTAATTCACGATAAGTGATTTTCTGGTCAACTTGTGGATCGTCACCTTCCCATAAGATAGCGATTTGATCGCCCCGCGTTTCCAGATGGCGATCAATGCAATTGTAAGCCACATTCAGTTTTCCGCCTTCAAACCAGCGAATTTTGCCTTCAGTATAACTCCCGCCTTG
>QNER01000130.1 GCA_003646175.1 Candidatus Parabeggiatoa sp. nov. 1 | reverse complement strand
ATCCCTTATCCTAAGCTATAATGGTGGGCAAGTTCGTTTCGAGTTCTTTGATCCGAACTTACCCACCCTACAGTTAATTTTAATATAAAAATCAAAGCATTATATTTTTTGTCCTGTACATAGATCAATAATAGTGTGTCCATTTTCTTATGGTGTTTTGTTAGCTATAGTGAAACAGCCATGTCGAACTGACAAGTGGAGAATTCATGGCATTGGCAAGCTTTCAACTTTACCTGCAACACTTTTGTATCATAATATTAACTACAGCGGAAATTCATGCAACCTTTTGGTGCATCGGTTGTTGCGACTTTTGTTCCAAGTCCATTGGCAGGAATTTCAATTTCATTATAGTGGAAGTACAACGGATTGACGGATTTAACGGATTGATTTTTTAAGGCGGATATCGCTCAACGTCAATAGAAATACGAACTTTGTAAACCATCACCTTTTCACATTATTACCCTTTTCAAGGGAGCCAAATATAATTGGTAAAACAAAATATTGTTGACCGCAAAAATTTCCGAGACAAGCTATAATGACAACAGGTTTACTTAATTTCCTAATAGGTTTATCGAATTAACCATGTCTTAAATTAAATAGGAGGGCAATCTGAAAAAGCGAGATTTCATTATACACAGAGGGCACAAAGTGACACAAAGTCACACAGAGTTAAATTTTAGAGTTGTGCTACCCAAAGGACAAAATTATGCTATCTTTATATAAAGTGACAGTGCTCCTTCTTTTAGGTTTATTTTCTTCGAGTTGCTGTATGTCGAAGTGTACTCCGCCCAATCCGCCTGAATGGGTAAAAACCGGATTACCGCCATACAACAACAAAAATGCTGCTGTGGGATGTAGCGGCCATATAGATACGCCGGAGCAAGAAAATGAGGCTAGGACTATTGCCTTACATAAGTTGGCTCAGCAGCTAGGGGGAGTGCTAGTTGATGGAAAGACTGGTATAAAGGTTGGAGAAAAAAAGGGTGCGATAACGAGTGATATTGAAGTAAAGATAGAAATAGGTACCATTAAAACAGTAGTTTCAGCCGTGCCACAAGGTACTTGGGTTGATCCTTATGGGAATAAGACTTGTGTGTGGATGAAAACCACGGATTAACTCATATTGTTGTGCGTCCTCTTTTCTATGCTGTTGGCTCAGGTTTTTTGTTCTTGACAATAACGCATATTTGTTATTAGGTTGACAAAAGTCTTTGTAGAATATCTTTTAATGCCCATTTTTGAACAAACATCCGAGGTTTGCTAAACATCATAGGTTTTTAAAACCATGTAGGCATAACCATTCTGGATAGTCTAAAATAATAATACTTGTGACTAAAAAGGAACAGGTATGAATTTTATCTGATTACCAAATAAGCAAATGCTTTAACGCTAACCTGCATAACACTTAAATTTAAATGAGTAAAAAAATTGAAAAAACAACAGGTTAATAATATTTTGTTGGGGCTTATAACACCATTGGCAGCAACGCTATTTGTTGCTTGTTCCTCCACCCCAACGGAATCAACTGGTGGGGAGGCTACAAGGAGCGGGCCAAAAAGCAGCATGGGCAATGAGCAAGCATTGTGGCAAAAGTTTCAAGCCGAAAGGGCGAAGGAGGAAATGAACCAGAAGCTAGAGGAAGAGAAGGAGAAGAGTAACTAGTGCGCGAAAGTGGAAGTATCCATACCACCTCTTAGCCCCAACGGGGCGTATTATAATTTCGCACCAAAGGGGCTAGAAAAGTGGTGGCACTGGGATTGGAGCGATCGTGTACTAGTGCGCGAAAGTGGAAATATCCATACCACCCCCAGCTAGGGGGTATGTGAATTGGAGCGATCCTGCACGAGTGCCGGAATGACAACCACTTTCCTCCAAAACATATCCAAAGCGAACTGGAGTACATAACGTCAGTTATCAATAAAAGTTATTTGTTGAATAACTCTCAATGCCTATCTATAGAATGTTGGTTTTGGAATCTTTTCATCAATGTTCTGTTGAAGTATCAACAAAAGTTTCTATAGTATTATAGTTGTCCGAAAATAAGGATTTTGTGAATTTAATTGTTTGTTTTTAGTTAAAAATTTATTTCCGGACTATTAATTATAGAAAAAAACTTTGGACAAACTTCCGATGTTTGGCAAACCTCGGATGCTTTTAAAACCAAGAAGTAAGCATAAGCGTTCTGGACAGTCTAAGATTATGAAACTTATGTTCTTTTATGAGCAAAGCCTGAATATTATCAGGATTACCCAAGAGGCAAATGCTTTGATATTAACCTGCATAACATTCAAAGGAGTAACAATGAAAAAACCACATGTTAATAAGATTGTGTTGGGGCTCCTAACACCATTGGCTGCAACACTATTTGTTGCTTGTACCGGCCCCGGACCAATGCCAACACGTACAGATCATTGCGTCTTTCCGGACGCTCCCAAGTCCAAAGCACCTGATTGGGTATGCAATCCCACCATGGCAGGCGGCGCGGCTATGACGGCACGCGGCGCGAGCAAAAGCTCGAATCCGATGCTCCAAGAACAGAAATGCCTAGGCTCAGCGCGGCTATCAATGTCGCAAACGCTAGAAGTCAGTGTCAAGGGTATGTTTCAAGAGTATGCGGAAAGTACCGGTAGCGGCGACGCTGAAACTTTGGATCAAATGTCTAAAGCGGTTACTGAGCAATTGACGCAAGCGACCCTCCGCGGCACGAGCCCAAAAAGATATCAAACTAGCCCAAATGGTACGCTCTACTGCTTGGTGGCCATGGAAGTTGGCAAATATGAAGCGATTGCGGAAGCAGCGAAAAATGCCGCGAACACCAGCATGGGCAATAAGCAAGCATTGTGGCAAAAGTTTCAAGCCAAAATGTCAATTGAGGAAATGACCAAGAAGCTAGAGGAGCAAGAGAACCAGAAGGCACAAGGGACAGGGACGGAACCGACACCTGAAATGGGTAACTAGTACAGTAAAGCGGAAATATAAAGACCACCTCAGCCAACAGCCAACAGCCAACAGCCAACTAAAGCAGTTGTCTGAAAGCTCAAGCACCCTAAAGGGCACTACAATAGGGTTAGTCGGCTTTAGCCGACTTGAGCTTTTAGACAACGGCTTTAGCCGTTGGCGTTGGGGCGGTATCGATACTGAAGCGAAACTGCACTAGAAATTGACGGATAGCATCCCTTGAAGGGATACTATCCGTTATGACTAAAAGTCCCTAAGGCGCAAAAGTTTAATATTTGCGTCCTTTACGTGACTCATTAAAAATGGTACGGAGGTATCAATGAAACAATTCCAATCTGTTGTTTTAGCAGGATTTATGTTATCGGGAGGGCTAATCATGCCTTCCTTGGTTTTGGCAGGTGATGACTTTGCGAACTGGCAACGCCAAATGACGCAAAGTGATGACTTTGCGAGCTGGCAACGCCAGATGAATCAAGATTTCCAAACGTTCAAAGACGAACGGGATCGGGAATTCACCACTTTTTTAAAAGCCCACTGGCGGGAAATGCGGCTCCTATATGGTGTGGTGCGGGATAAGACACCCAAGCCGAGGGTGGCTCCCAAAGTCAAGCCCAAGCCGCAAAGCCGCCCCAAACCAACCCCTCAATTGCCACGGGTCAGGCCCCCGGTAGTGCCACGGCCTCCCAAACCGTCACCAGCCCGGGTCATTCTTCCCAAAGGAACACCCATCAAAGCGGCCTTTTATGGTCATCAACTGCCATTTCGTATTGATCCCGCCTTTGAGGCCCGCTTAGGGTACACTATCAATAAGCAAGCGATCAGCGATTACTGGGCCAAGTTGAGCCGCGCCGACTATGAACCGCTGCTAAAACAACTGAAAGCACAGCGTCGTGCTTTGCAATTGAACGACTGGGCCTATTTGCTCATGCTTCATCAACTGGCTAAACAGATCCACCCGAACCGCCACAATGAGCAGACACTCCTAACTTGGTTTATCCTCATTAAAAATGGGTATCGGGCACGGATCGCTTATGACGAACAGCGGATATCTCTGTTTATGCCAACTAAACAGCAGCTCTATGCCGTTTCCTATTTCACATTTGACGGTATACGTTACTACGTGCTGCCGTTAGATGGTAGTCGTCAGCAGAAGCTAGGGCAGGTGTCCACCTATGACAGTGATTACCCCGGTGCGACCAAGCCCTTGGATATGCGCGTCGAAACCGCCGTTGTCACCCGCCCTAATATCGGCACTAAAGATTTGACTTTCCGCTATAAGCGGAAAAGTTATCGGATAAAGATCAAATATGATCGGCAGACAGTCGCGTTTTTCCGCACCTATCCACAGATGGATATTGGCATGTACTTTCTTTCGACAGTCCACCCAGAAACCCGCAAGCAATTGCTAGAGCAATTCAAGCCACTGGTAACGGGCAAGTCGGAATTGGATGCGGTCAACCTGTTGTTACGTTTTGTCCAGACGGCCTTTGAGTATAAGCTTGATAAAGACCAGTTTGGTGAAGAAAATTACCTGTTTTCTGAGGAAACGCTGTTCTATCCCTATTCCGATTGTGAAGATCGCTCCGTACTGTTTGCTTGGCTAGTGCGGAACTTGCTGAAGTTGGAAGTCGTGGGGCTTGATTATCCCGGACATATCGCCACGGCGGTACACTTCAACGGTCAAGTGAGAGGAGATACCTTTATCTATCAGGGCAAGCGCTATGCGGTCACCGATCCGACTTTTATCAATGCGGATGCTGGAATGTCGATGCCCCAACACCAAAACACGAATCCGGGGATAATACCGATCCTATAAGCGATCCCACAGCGGAATTTGAACGATGAATTTCGGCTCTCGATGTTCAAGTTTATTCCATTCTTTTTATAAGTTGGGCAACCATAAAGTTGGGCAACCATAAAGGATTGCCCCTGCAAACCATTAAATATTAATTGTAGGGGCAATCCCTTGTGGTTGCCCTTTTTGTTAAATATTGATTGTAGGGGCAATCCCTTGTGGTTGCCCACACCCAAAAAAAAAGCCCCAAGGCAATCGCCTTAGGGCTTTTTTCAATTTACAATCAAAATTCTGTAGTCCTAAACATGTAGTGATGTTACGGATGCTATCCCTTCTTAGGGATAGTATCCGTTTGGACAACAGCGATAGCATCACAACTGGTTAAGCCATAACAAATTCTATGCACAGAACCAAAGTGTTCATTGTGATTAGCTATTTGAGTGAGACTATCGCCAAAAACAGCGATAGCATCACAACGGGTTAAGCCATAACGGATGCTATCCCTTCTTAGGGATAGTATCCGTTTGGACCAAAAACAGCGATAACATCACAACGGGTTAAGCCATAACGGATAGCATCCCTCGAAGGGATACTATCCGTGAAGTGATTAATCCCGCACCACTTTTAAAATAGCGGGCACACCTTTGCCAAACACTTCAGGATCATACATCTCCTCCGAGTGCGTTGCCATCACACCAAATTCCCCAGGTGCAATCGCTTGTGCCACGTAAGACAAATGGTAATTACCCGCTGAAAGATAATCGGAATAGAATATCGCAGCGTGGTGGCGCAGTTCTTTGTGATAAAACCCCCACCAACTACCATATTCTTCCCACTCGTCATTGCTAAACCACAATGAACCCGAAGCATATTGCCCTTTAGCTTTGTCCAGTGCGACTTGCGAGGCAGTGGCTAAGTCACGATTCACCGGCTCCAAACCACCCGGCACCGGATCATCTACCACCACAAAATAACGCGCAGCTGGCAAAGACACGTATAAATCGACGCGAACCAATTCACCCGTCTTAATCTCCATTGGACCTTCTAACAGTATCCATTTACCATCACGCTCCACATGATATTCACGGTGGACTTCAATACCCGCATTAACGGCTGTCGCCTTTTCGACTTTTTCAGAATAGGCCAAACGCACCGTGTAATAGACACGCCCTTGCCCTTCGCGTTCAAGCTTGACAGTCGCTTTACGGCCCGGATCGTCCTCAGTCATGTTATGGAGAAATGTGACTGGCGGGTTTTTCACACTGTTAAACGCCGCTTCACCCAATTTCTCCTCATCCAGCCAGCTTTGCACCCTCATCCTCGGTTTATCTTTTTCATAAACGCGCGCATATTCTATCAACGCATTCATGCAGTACAGGTTTTCCTGCGTATTTTCCCAATGCCCCCGATTTTTCCGCGTCTGTGTGATGCTACGCACCAGTTTAAACGGAATATCACCTACTTTGCTCTGGCTACCCATTTTCTCATCATACTCACTTAAGCTGCTCAGTATCGCGCAGTGGGTACGCAGAGAGGATGACAACATGCGTTTATAGCCGGTGTCCAAGGTTTCAGTGAAAGAGAGCTTGCCAGACGTTTGATCCGCGTGTGCCAAAATCATATTTGCGACTTTATTACGGGTTGTCCCGGTGCCCGGCACTTGTAATGCGGCCGCTAAAAACTGCGCTTTGCCAAACAAGTCCATGCGTTTAGCATGGCGTCGATAACGCTTGATGTCTGTACGATTGATTTTGCCATGTTTTGCCAATGCCGCGAGCGCGACAGCGCGCACCGACGATGCCATGCCTCTGGAATAATAATTCGGCATCACGTTTTTCCGCAACAGAGTTAGCAAGTAATCGTGCAGCTGGCTTTCCACAGTGGCAGGCACCTCATGCCCAGCCTCGCGTAACCAATTGAATGCTAACGCAGTATAAGCACTTAAGTAGGGACTGACGCGATCATCTCTGGCGAGATAATAAGCCATACCACCATTAGGCGCTTGATATTCCTTGGCTAACTCAATCGTTTTTGCCGGCAACGTTTGACTGTCTTTCCAAGTGAGACTCTCAACTAAATAGGGACGCAGCTTGTTGTAGTGCGAAGCCATTGTCCCTTTACTGAGTTTTTGTTCCCAGCAATAGTAAGGATAATCACGCATATATTCAAACGCACCATTAACACCACCAATCACGGTTGGTGACGCAATCACACTAACTCCGCCAACATCCGTGTGAATATCAGTCGGGAATTGGACGGATTCAGTGATTTCATTAGCGACGGTTGTGCCATAAGTAGCCGCGGTGGCCGCTGGGCGACGAGGATGCACCTTTAACGTGTTGCGTAACGCATCTTTTTCTTCACCTTCGACCTCGGCTGCACTGGCCGTGAATTGAATCGTACCCGCCCCCGTTGTCTTAAGCGGCAACCATTGAGCATAACGCTTATACGGTTGCACTGTAATGGTGTCAGAATGTTGTACTGTACCACTAGGCGATTTATCATCATCGGCTGGTGCGATAACCGGGCCGCTGGCTTCTAACATGATGTTCAAATCACGCGCTTTGTCAGTGCGATTCATCACCGAAAAGCCGGCTTGAAAACTATCGCCGCTGGTGACTTGGTTAGGCAACACCGGACGGATTTCAATCGGTTGGTTGACTTTGAAATTGGCATCCCCTAAACCCATACGGTCGTCGGGAGTAACCGCCATCACTAACACGCGCCAGCCAGTCAAATTATCGGGCACTGTAAATTGAATCCGCGCTTTACCTTCAGCATCCGTTTTAATCGACGGATTCCAATAACTCACAAACTTGAACAAGGAACGCATACTCAAACTCGTGCCACCATCACCGCCCGCGTTAGCCCCCTTTTTCTCAAACTTTTGCCGTCCCACTAAGCGCATGATTAGGCTAAAGTTTGCCATATCTAACTCATCCAACGTATAAAAACCTTTATACGGATCAAAGTAATCCCGCCCCTGCGTTAACAAATCAAGCACAGATTCATCTAACACAGTAACGGCTAACTCAATAGGTTGCGTTGTGCTACCAGGGTGACGCGGTTTCGCCTGTAAATCAATCGTGACTTGCTCACGGGGCTTGTACACCGGTTTATCGGTTTTTATCGAAACCACCACTTCTTTGTACGGATCAATCACATTGGTTTGGACATAGCCCATGCGAAAAGCCGGTTTGCCTAAATCGACTTGATTTTCATCAACCGGTTTATCAACACGCGGCGACATCACCGTAACAGACACAAAAAAACCGGGCACATAGTCAGGCTCAACCGGGACTTCAATGATTTCCATACTGCCGGCCAAGGTTTTCACCCAACTTTTAATCGTACCATAGCGTTCCACCGTGATTAAGGCTTGGGCCCCCGGATACGGATTTTTGACCAAATAACGTGCGGTTTCACCCACTTTATAGTTTTCTTGCTCTGGCACGATTTCTAAACCATGCCCGGGTGCGGTTTCCCACATCACATAGTCTGTGCCAGTCGCCCATTGGTGCAACTGGGTACTGTGCGAGCGGCCTTGGTTATCCTTGATATGGGCGGTGATTCTATAAGCACCCGCCTTGGCTGGCACAAAAGTACAGGCACTGGCGGTAACGGACGATGTCGCTTGACAAGAACCGGCGTTAACCCATTTATGTTCATAATGCGTTAAATAAGCATTACCCGCGCCTTTGACACGAGAAGCTTCGGTGGCTCGCCGTTCTATTTGGATGTCCATATCCGTTCCGGCGCTGGGATTGCCCAGTTCATCGACAACTAACGAAAGTACCTTGGCTTCTTGCCCAGCCGTGATCACCCAACTGGTTTCTTTGAGGCCGACAAAGCGATCCCGACCGACATAACGTGCAGTCGCACTATGGGCAACATCTTTACCTCGATCATCGCGCACCGCGCTTTCTATCATCAGCTTGCCATAAAGGACATTTGATGATTTTGGCAGGGTAAACCCCATTTGCAATTGCCCTTTGTCATCGATTCTTTCGTCCTCAACGCTGTACACCGTTTCATCAGCCACATCATCCACATAGACATCAAACCAAAATTTTTTCGCTTCAGGGTGAGTTGGTTGAAAAGATTGCTGGCTCAGCATCGCGTGGATTTTGGTTTGTGCATTCACATACGGGCCGCCCGCATGTAACGTAGCTGAAGTATTAATCATTACCGCGTCACCAATATGGAAAAGTTCCCCATTGAGTTCGGTACGCACCCGAAACGACGATGGCGTAAAATCACTGACCAACACACGCAGAGGCCGCCAAGTGGTATGTTTTTTGAATTTTGCCGTTAATTCAAACTCATACCAACCCACTGCGGCCGTTTTCGGGACAACAAACTCGCCATGGTAAGCCCCAAACTCGGAGAGACTCAAATCCTTCACCTCGTGAACGATTTTCCCGGTGGGATCAATCACTTTTAACGTGTAACCCTCTCGTGGTGCCGGCACAAAGGTTTGGTTATTTTGATCACGCACCAAAAATTTGTACTGCACCGTGTCGCCGACTTTATACACACCCTGCGCGGTGGTACCCCAAGTGTGGATATGACCATATTTGGGGAGCATGTCTGGATAAAAACTATAATCACTCGTTAAGTCATACATAGACACGCGGAAATTGGAGTCCAGCGGCAACAACGCAATATCTTGATCTTTTTGACATTGCACAAATAAGCGCGGTTTTCTCTGATAATCACCGTACACGTACGCGTGTTTTAACTTGGGATCCAAAGTTTTCGTGCCCGGCAGCAACGCAATCCCCTCTTTATTAGTCACAGCGACTGCCAACGGATCATGCTCTGATTTATCAGCTGCATAAGTATCACGAGACACCGACACATTCACACCACTGACGGGCAATCCGCTGGCAAAATCGGTCACCCACACCAGCGTATTATGGTGTCCCAACTTGGCTTGTACATGGAAAGGCGTTACTTGGCTAAAAAACCAGTTATAGCGCTTGGCATCTTCGTTGTTAGTATCGGGTTTGGTCGTAAAGTACCCCTGCACGATGCCCGTCGGCGCGGCAATCAAGTCCCGAATGCCAAATGGCATTCTAAACGCGATGTCCTTAGCAGGGGATATTGGTATCCGCCGGCGTTTTTGAGCTGTCCACCCTTGCGGAGTCAATAAATGGTAAAGGACGGAAATTTGATCCAGATTGGTCACAACGATAGGCACTTCGCTATCAACGCCTTTTTCCAGCACCGAAATTTCATGCTCAAAAACATGCCGAGGGGCACGATGATCCGTGGCAAACTGGATATCAATCGGGGCTGACAATGGACGACCAAATTCATCTTCAAAAGTGACTGTGTCACTCCTTAACTGATAAGTCCCATTAGCCTTTAACGGGCCAGGTAGCCACACTTTATAAACGTGATCTGCCCAATGAGATTCGTCCAGTCGTGAATAACTATACACATTATCCCAAGGATCATAATCGGTGCGTCCCCCCGCCAAATCCGGGATGACGAGCAGACTGTCCTTGACAATTTCCGTAATAACAGGGCTGGAAAACTGCAAAGACACACTTTGCAAAGGATCGCAACGCCGTTCATCATTAATCACCCGCGAATCAGGGCCCATAAAGACCGATTGATCGTCCAACGTGCTACATTCCACGCCCAGAAATTTAAATTCAGGAAAAGTGTGGATCGTATGGACATGGTCCTGTTCGATGCTAAGTTCAGGCCCCACGTTCGACTGAATGCCGGGTTCGATCCGGATATCTATTTCAGTATCCAAAGGCAACAACACTTTAGGCGACACTATCCAAACCGAGGAAACTGTCAGCGGTAAATGCGCTTTCTTTTTATAACGGCGGGTTGGTAATTCCACCACCACGCCTATGCGTTGCCCATTGGGTTTTTCCGCATACAAATGCTTTGCCACCGAGTCACCAGTCACGGGTTGATTAAAATTGACCCGAATTTTGGGCATACCGGGGGCCCGCCACCTGTCAAACGAAGCATAACGAACCGCGGGTCTTTGAGTGACAAAGGTATGCCGGTATGGCACCTTCAACGTTTGCTCAGCCTCCGTCATAATGCCGGGTTTTACCAACACCTTATAGCGCGTTGCATACTTTAACGCGGTTTCATCGCCCAACTGGCAAGCCAAACTCGCACGATTGAGCCAACGCCATTGGCATTGCAAAGCAGGCGTGATGCTGATAGGAATTTCAGCGGCATCGCGTTCCATCCGGCCGACCGGCACGACGGGCTGATTGAAAGTCAAGACGATTTGTCGTCCGGGGGGCACATCGTTGCCGCTAGGTATGATTCTCAGTATTTCGAGCGGTTTGTGCTTATGAAAAACGGCTGAGTCATAAGCAGCCCCAGCCGGTAGTGCTAATAAGCAGCCACCCAGCAAGGCTATCAGTAACTTTAACCGACGTATTTTAGTCATATTTATTACTCTCAGTTGACGGGTATCCCAAATATACTCATGTTACGCACTCAGCTTCCACAAGCCAACCAGCCTCTGGCTAAAGCCCAAGGCTAAAAGCTTTAGGAGGCTAAAGCCGACTGATAAAATGGATTAAGTCACCTTTAGGTTCCTAACGCTTTTAGCCTTGGGCTTTAGCCCTAAGAGTTTGTCGGACTTATTGAGTTAAATTATTGATTAATAAGTGAATTTTAAAAACGTTCAAAAATAAATCAATCAATAAAAACAATAACTTAGTGATTAAGTCCGACAGACTCCTAGGCTTGGAAATTCAGTGCGTAACATCAGTTAGTAACTTGAACGAAAAACCTCTTTGTCACTTAAGCAAGGTTTTTTTGTTCAGACACTTATTTAATTTGGGCGTTTCTGAACATTTAAAATGATCATTGAACATATTATGCACTTTTTTGACAACAAAATTAAGTAGAACGTTTTAGTTTTCCGCCATATTAATGATGAATGGTGAATAATGATGAATGATGAATGATGAATGATGAATGGTGAATGGTGAATAATGATGAATGATGAATGATGAATGATGAATGGTGAATGATGAATGGTGAATGATGAATGATGAATGGTGAATAATGATGAATGATGAATGGTGAATGATGAATGGTGAATGATGAATGGTGAATAGTAATTCAAAAATACGAGAGCCCTGATTTGATTGGGTTTGAGATTTTTACCCGATTTTGAAAATTGCTGAAAAATGCTAGAGGCTTGATTTAGATTACTTATGGTTTTATTATCCTTTATTATAAGCAATCCTTGTAGTTATAATAGAAATGGAAAAAACTTTGCTAGAAGCTTGATTTGATTGGGTT
>QNER01000129.1 GCA_003646175.1 Candidatus Parabeggiatoa sp. nov. 1 | reverse complement strand
TAACGGGTTTTTGTTGCCCACCATTCCCTACCTATCCTAATTGGCATTTGGGATAATTATTTTTTTGGGACTCCCTTATCAGAGTTATTCAACTTCTATTTCCCCTACTCAAATAAATAATGAAAAAAATCACTTTCTGAAAACATCAGAATTTTTGTGCAATTGGCGTAGCGCGTTTGATTTGACAGATAGTTTATCTAAACCCCATTTGGCAACAGAGATTAATTGAAGCTTTGAGAGAGGAACCCTCGAATAATCAATATATATATTTTCACTACGCACTCCCCGGTTGTCGAACGATTGTTTTTTGAAAATGAAACGATAGAGTTAGGAGAATTAGGAGAACCGATCTAAATGCAAGTCTCAAAACAAACACTTTACATTTTGGTTGAAGTGAAGATAACAGCCCGGAATTAGCCTTTTTTAAACGTGCAATCCGAAAAATAATCACCGAGAAGGGATTGTCCATTCTTCCTAACACCACAGAAGTAGGCAGTCGTTCTGCCTTGGCATCGATTGCAGGGCTCGGTTATCGATATTCTACCATTCATCAATCTATACCCGTGTTGGCAATAGCAGATAGTGACTATAGAACCCATTTTCGTTCCCAATCCTAGGCAAATCCCCAAAATCCGGTATTGGGATAGACATGAATGGGAAAACTATTTGCTTGAAGAAACAGATTACCTTGCAACTTGGATAAATTCTGATTATAACGAATTTTTGGGAGCCCCTAATTTCGTGGCTTTAAAGCATTGATAATGATTCTCAACTTCTGTTAAAAAAGAGGAAACTGGTTAAAAAGTGAGTGAGTGGGAAATTGTAGTTTCCCTAGGTTTCACCTAGGGCTATTCACTTTCAACCCCTTCAGGGTTGAGTTGAAGGGGGGTAGTTCTAGTTTCCCTAAAACTTACCACGCCGGTGTTGCCGGTATCGTCAGCACCGAACCCAACAATGCCTGAGTGTACGCTTGCTGCGGGTTATTAAATATCTCCGCAACTGTCCCTTGTTCCACTATCTTGCCTTGATACATGACAACTACTCTGTCAGCGAAGTTGCCAACGACGCACATATCATGAGTAATCAATAAATAGGTAAGGCCTTCCTTGCGTTGCAGTTTTCGCAGGAGACCAAGTATTTGTGAGCGTATTGACAAATCCAAGGCACTGGTAGGTTCATCACAGATAATCAGTTTTGGTTTCACAGCCACCGCCCTTGCGATAGCAACACGTTGCCGTTCTCCCCCTGAGAGTTCATGGGGAAAGCGTGATTTTTTGTCAGCACTCAAACCAACTTGTTCCAGTAGGTTGTCAATCCGTTCTTGCCTGTCAATCCGATTTTTTCCAACCCCCAATGCTTGCATACCTTCTTCAATGATCTCGCCTACCCGCATACGGGGATTTAAAGAAGAATAGGGATCTTGGAAAATGAGTTGTATATCTCGGCGACGCGGTTTCAATTGCTTGTTTGTCAGGCTTAAGCGATCTTCACCTGCAAATTTGATTTTGCCATTTGTTGGTTCTAGGAGCCTAACGATAGAATGTGCAACCGTTGTCTTGCCGCTCCCCGATTCTCCCACTATCGCGAGTGTTTTAGCCTTTTCAATCTGCAATGAAATATCGTCAACAGCCTTGATATGATCGACGACACGGCGAAAAAACCCCTTTCGCACCGGGAAATAAATTTTGAGGTTTTCAATTTCCAATAAAGGCGATTGAGTTTGCTTAGTTTCAGGGGGATTGCAGTTTGTCAGCACCGAATTAAGCAGTTGTTGGCTATAGGGGTGTTTGGGCACTTTGAAAAATGCCTCAGCCGCCGCTTGTTCGAGAATGCCTCCTGAGCGCATGACAGCCACACGATCCGCCATTTTAGCGACAACACTCAGATCGTGCGTAATCAGGAGAATTGACAACTTTTTCTCCTTTTGAAGCGATTTCATCAGCTCAAGAATTTGCATTTGGACGGTGACATCCAGTGCCGTGGTGGGTTCATCGGCAATCAACAGTTCTGGCTCACAAGCGAGTGCCATCGCGATCATAACCCGCTGTTTCATGCCACCTGAAAGTTGATGTGGATACCAAGCGACGCGCTGTTGTGGCTCAGGGATGCCCACTGAATCTAGCAGTTCTATAGCACGCTGTTTGGCTCGATAAACACGCATATCAAAATGCAGTTTTAGCACTTCAATGATTTGTTCACCGATAGTCATCACGGGATTAAGGCTTGTCATCGGATCTTGAAAGATCATCGAAATCTGCCGGCCGCGAATCCGGCGCATGGCTATTTCAGAGAGCGCCAAAATATCTTTGTCGCCAAAATGAATAGTGCCTGACTCCACTAATGCCGTTTCTGACAAAAGTCGAAGAATTGACAGCCCGGTTACAGATTTACCGCTTCCCGATTCGCCTACCAGAGCAAACACTTCACCATAATCGATATGGAAACTGATATTATTAACGGCTCGTTGCGGCATCGCTTTTCCATCACGACTAAAACGAACACTCAGATTTTGTACACTCAGTAAACTGTCATGCTTATTCATGATATGCCCCTTGGATCGAAAGCTCTGCGAACCGCGTCTGAAAATAGATTAGCTGCCAGCACAAGGCCAAACATAAAGACAAACGCTGCTATCAGCGACCACCAAACCACCGGCTCACGCGCCATTTCAAGCCGTGCGGCATTTATCATATTACCCCAACTGGCGGTGGTGGGATCAACACCGATACCAAGATATGACAATACCGCTTCCGCAAGCACCAGAAAACTAAAATCAAGCACCACGGTTATCAGCACAATATGCATCAAGTTGGGCAAAAAATGGCGTTTTATAATCTGTACATGGCTGACACCAAAAACCTGTGCAGCTTGGACATAGCCCAATTCACGCAACTTTAAAGTTTCGCCGCGCAACAGGCGACATAAGCCTATCCAACTGGTCAGGCCCAGAATGATACACAGAGACATTAACCTGATATCGGCTCGTTCAACGGCCGTCGGGAACTGCTCAGGATGATTATCTATCCAGACATTCAACACCAGCATAGCCGCGGCAATCAACAAAACGCCGGGGATGGAGTTTAAAGTGGTATATAAATACTGAATAACGTCATCAATCCAACCTCTGAAATAGCCGGCCATGATGCCGAGAATAATGGCTAAGGGCAACATGATCAACGTTGTTACAGTACCTACAATAAGGCCGGTGCGAATGCTCTTAATTGCCAGATAAAAAACATCATTGCCTACCTTGTCGGTCCCGAAAATATGATAGCCTTCGGCCATCTGGGCAAACCAACTGATAGACAATATTAAAATCCCGGTGGTAATAAGCGCAATATTCCACGGTATGTCAGTGCTGCCGGTCCAGATTTTTCGCCAAGTGTGCGCCATACTAGAAACTAATAAACCCAGTTTTTTGCCAAAACGGGGTTTCAGCTCACTTTCTAGTCTATCCCGATTTTTTCTTGCCATCATAAAAGTCAAAAAAACAGCAATACTCCCCCAGATCGCCAATGCCCAGAAAATTGACACGATTGTGCGATGGGTAATATCGGCAAACTTGTCGCTAAGTTCTTCATTCAAATGACTTCCCCCGTATTCCAAACGCGGATACTGGCGTTGAAATGTGCCGTCTGGCTGTTCGGTATTTTCCTTGGTAAACTGAAAAGCCGAAAAGGGTGCTGAATAAGTCTTTTCTTGATGTTGATAAAGCGAGCCCAGAATAATATCCAAAAGACTGGTGACTTCACCTGAATAATGTTTCTCAGTCTGGTTTGCCGTGGTTTCCAGTGCCATTCTAAAATGAAACGAGTCAAGGAGTCCCGTGGTGATGTATGCCATCAACACCACAAACGCTGAAATGCCAATCTTGCTACGAAAAACTTCTCGCCAAGTACACCTCAAGTAGGGATTCCTATATATATAAATAATGGCAAACAAGGCCAATAAAGTGAGCAAAAAAAGTAGCCCATCAGTCCAAAGTATAACCAGTTTAATATCAAAAAATTCCATTACGAAAGCCTCACTCTTGGATCAACCCAAGTATAAGATATATCGGTGAGAACCAGTCCAATAATATAAAGCACGGAACCCAGAAATACCATAGAGCGAACAATCGCAAAATCATAAGATTGAATAGCCTCTATCGTATAACTGCCCAACCCGGGGATTGCGAAAAAGGTTTCCATGATAAGACTGCCCATAAACAGTGCGGGGATAACAACAACCACGCCAGTCAAAATCGGCACCATAGCGTTTCGCAAAACATGCCTAAACAACACCTTTAATTCAGGAACACCTTTAGCACGTGCGGTTCTCACATAATCTCTATTGATTTCCTCAAAGAAAATACTGCGATACCAGCGCGTACCAGCACCCATACCGCTGATCACACCGATGACAACCGGGAGAATCAAAAACCGCCATGCGTCAAAGCCTAATTCATAGCCTGAAATCGGTGTCAAATGCCATAATTTGCTCATCAAAAATTGTCCGGCAATAATATAAAACAGACTGGATATGGACATGAGGATCACTGTCATAACGACAGCCATTGTGTCTAGCTGAGTGCCACGAAAAAACACCAGCAGCATTGCCATAGTGATATTCACCAGCAAACCTACGACAAAAGTCGGCACAGCAATTGCAATACTGGGCCATACGCGCTGGCTGATATCATAGTTGATATCCCGCCGATCAGCATCAGAAGTGCCAAAGTCAAGAAAAAAGAGGCGAACCGATTTTTGATAAAAAATAGTATCCTTTATAACCTCAATATCCTGATGAGCTGAGTTTATAAACAAAGGCCGATCATAACCGCGTTCATGTTTCCATTGCTTGGTTTGTTCTTGGGTAATATGTTTGTCGCCCAAATGTAGACGCGCCATATCGTCAGGCGTTATCACCATAAAAAACAACGCAAAGGTGATAAAGTTTACGCCCAAAAGTATGGGTAGAGCATAAGCCAGTCTTCTGAGAATGTAGTTAAACATGTAATCCCTTTGATTTTTGAGTTTTGGTTTTTAAAATCCTTTCATAAGCAACTAATCCTTGTCGTTCTTGCGTTTTGGTTTTAAAATCCTTTCATAAGCAACTAATCCTTGTATTACAGTTAAATGTTGCGGAGCCGGTTGCAAACCGGCACCAGCAAAATATCCGTTTTTCATTCACCATTCATCATTCACAATTCACAATTCACAATTCACAATTCCCTAATTATTAACCGCCTGTCTTCGATATTCACGTTGTCGGTATAATCTAACAGCCAACACTGTTATTATAACAACCAAAGCCAACATGAGTCCCAAAGGCCACAACACCGGTTTGTTATACTTTTCACGATAGTTCTCACGCTTTTCATGGTCAATACGCCAGTATTTCAAGCTACTATTTTCCATTGGGTGCGGTTTGACATTATGCTCCCAATCATGATGCATACTGAACTCAAGTGGATGAAATCCCCACAGCCATGGCGCGTTGTAACGAACTATCTCAACCATCTTATCAATGATCTTGAGCCTCGCTTCGCCATTGTCCATGTTTTTCATCTGTTCAAATAGTGCGTCAAACTTATCGTTTTGATAGTTGGCCGCATTTTCACCGCCGTATTTTACCTTGCCATTAGGCCCATAAAAAAGGAAAAGGAAATTCTCAGGATCGGGATAATCGGCATGCCAACCCCACCAGAAAATCTGGGCATTACCCATTTGCATTTTTTCCCGAAAACGGTTGTAATCCGTTGCTCGCACAATCAACTGAATATCTAGCTTGGCAAGTTGTTTGCGATACCAGTCAAACATTGACTTGTCATCGGGCCCACCGCCGCGAACATCTAAATATAAAACCAGCGGTTTACCACTTTTCTCGTTTCTCCCATTAGGATAACCCGCTTCAGCAAGGAGACTGCGCGCTATTGCTATCGGCTTACGTTTGGCTTGACCATTCACCCAGTCATAAATATAAGGGTTCACGCCCTTTTCCCCTTCTTTGTGGCCGAATATCCCTTGGGGCAACGGGCCTTGAGCAGGAATACCGCGTCCATTGTGAAATATAGAAATAAATTCTTCTATATCCATAGCAATAGAAATGGCCTGTCTCAACAGACGTGCTGACTCAGCAGTGCCTCCCACCACCGTATCCTGCATATTAAAGCCAAAATAGAAATTTGTGGGTCTGACACTTGTTATCAATCGAATCCCTTTTTCGCGCATTTCGTCAGTCAGAATCGCGTTGCTGTCGGCACTTATCGTTACAGCCTGATCAAAATTATCTGATGAAATGGTTGCCGCGTCGAAATAGCCCTGTAAAAATTTATTCCAATAGGGAATCGTTTCTTTTTCAAGCGTGTAAATCGCGGTATCTATAAAGGGAAGCGGCTTGCCAGCATCACGCAATAACCCAAGTTCTTTGTCCCCAGCGGCACCCTCCAAAGGATAAAGCTCGCCGTGGAAATTCTTATTCCTTTCAAGCACTATCCGATAGTTTGGGTTATTCACAGTCAACATGTACGGGCCAGTCCCAACCGGGTACCCGTTAATGGTTATATTGCGCTTAATGAGCACCTTTTGAGAATAAAAACGCTCAGCTTCTGGGGGTACCGGCGCAAAAAATGGCATTGCCAGCCAGTAAAGGAATTGCGGATATTTACCTGTTATCCGAATCCGGTAAGTATAATCGTCAACGACTTCAACGCCTTCCAACGGATAATTATCCAAGTCAATGTAGTCTAGCTTCTGTTCCTTATCAACCTGTTGAAGGCGTTCATTCAGTTCCCACAAGCCAACAATATATTCGCTCATCAGACCATAAATAGGAGAATTGATGCGCGGATGGGCCAGACGCTTAATCTGGTAAACAAAGTCATTAGCCACCAGTTCACGGGTGCCGGTTTTTTCAAAGTCTGACAATTCATGGATATTTGACAGTGCCGATTCTGACAGATTGTGATAAATAAACCGCCCCTGAGCGTCACGCGCAAAACCAGGGTGTGGTTGATACTTTATCCCCCGTTGAATAGATATTTCATAGACGGTGTGATCGATTGTTTTGACCGGCGCATTCTCTGGCAACACATTTCCGTTGGCATCAAAATACTGTGGTTTTGGCACTTCGGTGGCAGACAACGGGATAAGCGTATAAGGCCGTTTCAAATAGTGATATTGTAATGGAGGCTCATAAATTTGTCTGATGAATCGGTATTCACTACTGCTGTATGCACGCGCCGGATCAAGATACTTTATGCGTGTTGAAAACGCGGAAAAGAGAATATTTTTCCCGCTTAATGAGGCTGTATAAGGATTATTGTCGCAAGCACCTGTGAAAAATGCCAAAATAATTAAAAAAACGGTTTTGGTGATAGAACGCATAAATGTTCCTTCTTTGATTCAGTACAACGTAAATGTAGGGTGGGCAACGTTGTTGCCCACCTGTAATGTAGGGTGGGCAACGTTGTTGCCCACCTGTCAATTAGCAAAAAAACCAGCTAATGTAGGGCGGGCAACGTTGTTGCCCACCTGTCAATTAGCGAAAAAACCAGTCATGACTCGAATCATATAGTGGTGATCGAGAGTACCGGCACTTTCTCTGGCACTGTGCATGGACCATAGGGGATTACCTACGTCTACTGAACGAATGCCAAGTTGTGCAGCTATTTGGGGGCCTATGGTACTGCCGCAAGGTAAATTAGTGCGATGCACATACTTTTGATAGGGCACTTCGGCCTGTTCACAGAGTCTCGCAAACAATGCCTCAGAAACGCTTTCCGACGTATAACGTTGGTTGCTGTTTATCTTAATGACCGGCCCTGAGTTTATCACAACTTTATGTTCCCCATCATAAAACTTTTTATAGTTAGGATGGTAAGCATGGGCCATGTCCGCACTCAGGAGAAAACTGTTGGCGTTCGCCCGCTTTTGGCTTTCACGATCTAAATTGAGCGCGATGCTAATACGCTCCAAAATATCCGGTAAAAAACGACCACCTGCCCCTTTACTACTTTGGCTACCCACCTCTTCATGGTCAAAATAGGCAATCAGGTTAGTGGTTTTTGGATCAAGCACCGCCTCATCCAGCAGGGCACAAAGTCCGGCATGGCAGGAGGCGAGGTTATCCAACTGTCCATTGGCAATAAATTGATCATCAGGCCCAAAAAAACAGCCGGGCTGGGTATCAAAAACATGTAACTCCCAAGATAGGATGGCATCCGCCTCAATATCCATTTTATTAGCTATGATAGCACGAAATTGTTGTTGCGCCGGTAAATCCTCTTGTAAAACTGACAACATCATCGGTAATTCTTCTTGCCGATCAAGTTTTAAGCCTTTTTCATTCACATCCCTATTCAGATGAATGGCAAGATTTGGGATACGGACAAGTGGTTTATCAAAATGAATCAATTGTGTATCGATATCAGTGGGTGCGGGCCCCGTTTTAACAACAATGCGCCCGGCGAGGCCTAAATCGCGGTCAGTAAAAGTCGCCAAAATAGGCCCCCCATAAACTTCAACGCCTAAGCGAACCATCAGGCCGTCAGTATAGGCAGCATTAGGTTTGACTCGTAATCCCGGTGAATCCGTATGGGCACCAATAATACGAAACCCGTGTTTGATGGGATCACCGTCGCCGATGATAAATCCAATAATAGAAGAACCGTCGCGGACGACATAATAACGTCCACCGGCTGCTAATTTCCAAGCATCTCGCTCATCTAAGCGTTGAAAACATTTTTTTTCAAGCGCCATTGCCGTAGACATCGCGGCATGCCAAGGGCTAGGACTATTATCAATAAAATCAAGTAGCTTTTGAGCGTGTTGTTGACTCATTTTATTCACCTTAATATTTGGGCTACTCTATGCACATAACTTTTAAACGTGATTAGTTACCCAGAATTATTTAATTAATTAATAAGAATTATATTATGCTTTTGATGTGAATTGTCTTGGTTTATAACTACAAGGATTATTTATAAAAAAGGATTAGTTCACGCTTTTGTTGGGCAGTTGATGTGAATTGTATTTTTTAGTAATAACAGAAAGCTATTTTAAATATTGACAAATATTCTAGTTTAAAGCCCATTTTCAAAAAGGAAAATTATTTTTTATAAGCAATCCTTGTCGTTATAACCGGTTTATCCTTTTTTATAAGCAATCCTTGTCGTTATAGCAAACTGGAAAACGTGGGTGAAAAATAGCGCGACAAACGCGACCAAAAATAGTGAGTATTGATAACTTATTGAACTTAAAGCTTTCACCCATGTACGCACAGATTCTTAATTCAATCAATGACTGCGATAACCATTTTTTTTGTCGCAATGATTTATTCACAGCGTTGCCTAATTATCAAAGAGTTATGATAATTTTGGTGCGTCATGGTTGAGAAGGTGAACAAAATGATGAAATATCTGGAGACTTATACTAAACTCTCACCGTTGAGTTTACAAAGCGCATTCTCGGTTTTTTTGGGAACCCAAAGCGCAAGCTTTGAACACGCAAAATTCAAGGTTTTGAACACTGATAACTGATAACAAGTACAACGGATTGACGGATTTTACGGATTGTTTGATAACTGATAACTGAAAAAGCCATTATGCACACACGTAACTATCCATGCCAGTTTGCTAGGCTGTTTTTATGGGTTTTGGGACTGACTGTTCAAGCTGATACCCTGGCAACGGATAATCGGGGGATGGGAGGCATTGCCTCTGAGGCCCCAATTCAATCCACGCTGCCGGTTCAACATGCTTTAGTTGTGGGTATTGATGACTATCAATCCTCACAGATATATGACTTAGCCGGTGCTGTCAATGATGCCACATTATTAAAGAAGGCTTTGCGCCAAGCGGGGGTGCAGTTGCCGGCAGAGCGCATTTTATTGAATGCGGCCGCGACTCGTTATGCTTTTGTTCAAGCTTGGCAAAACATGGTTGAACAAGCCAAGCCGGGGGATACGTTAATCTTAACGTTTTCGGGACACGGTGGACAAGAACCCGATAGGGTACCCGTTGGCGAAAAAGATGGCCGAGATGAAACGCTGATGTTCCATGACTTTAGTCCCAAATTGCCCACTGTTGGGCGCATCAGTGACGATGAATTGTTTGGCCTATTTGAAAAATCCAGTGATTACAATATCTTAGTGCTTATAGATGCTTGTCATTCGAGTGGCATGGTGCGTTCATCATCGTTCCCGGTTGGGCGATTTCGCACGACGGGGTTTTGAAATATCCAAGTGGATGCGCCACCGCCGATCCCCGAATTACCCAAAATCACCGCTGAAAGTAAGCACCACCCCCATGTCACTTTTATTACTGCAGTTGATAATGATAGTTTAAAGGTGCCAGAAACAATATTGGGCAATCAACATCATGGCGCTTTAAGTTGGTTTTTTGCTCAAGCCATCAGTGGTAAAGCCGATGGCAATCAAAATGGGCGGTTGGAACGTGATGAGCTGGAAAGCTTTTTAACACAAAAAGTGAGCAATCAGATGAATTTTATACAAAATCCAAAATTATTGCCTCGCGCTGATAATGTGTCGGTGTTTCATTTGGGGCCCGTTTCATCAAAGCCGACACCGGCTCAACAACCACTGACTGCTGATATTGCGATTGTGGTACAAAATGGCACAGCCCCATCGGGTTTAAAACCGGCGCGAGTCGTCAACAGTTCTCAAACGTTTGATTTACGCTTTCAGCTGACAGGTAGGCGGGCGGATGTATTTAACCACACCGGCGATAAAATCACAACGCTGCCTAGCGGCGCTGCTTACCGTTGGCAACCAGTGATAGATAAAACGCGCCTGTTAAAAACCTTGGAAACGCAATTTGATATGCGCCTCAAACCAATTCAGATAACGTTGCGCGAAGGGGGGTTTTTGCATTTTAGTCTGTCACCGGGGAATCAGGCGGAAGGCTTAAACGCACTGACAGTATTGAGTCTCGCGCCGACTGGATATCTACAGTTTTTGTATCCATTAAGCGATTATAACGATCCAGTAGTGGTACGTCGGTTTCCGCTATTATTGCCCCCAATGGAAATTAGCCCACCGCTTGGCGGCGAGCATTTTGTGGTGATGCTGTGCCGCTCGGTGGCAACTGGGTTGCACGAATTATTGGCGCGTGTGCAACCCCAACTCCCTGAACCTAAACAATTTCTGTCTCATTTACACAACAACCGCTGCCAAGTGGGACAGTATGGGGTTTTTAGTGAATGAGGATGGTGATAATTTGTCTGAATCAGGATTTGCAGAATTTAGGAATTTTCAGAATGTTTTTCTGAATCAGACAATTAAAGAATTTTAGAATAAATTTTGAAGAATTATTTTTGTCCGTAAATAAAATTTTAGATAATAAAAACAAATAGTTAAATTCATAAAACCCTTATTTTCGGACAACTCTATTATTTCAGGTTTTATTCTGTGAATTGTTTACATAACGCACGCAGTTCTTGCTCGAGTAAAATTTCCAGAAACACATTGGTATCAATTAACATTAACGCCACTCCAAGGATTGTTTTTGAAGAGAAACACTATCATATTCCGATTTCAGTTCAGATAAGCCACCTTCCCAATTAAAAGTCGGTGTGGTTTTCGATGGGGCTTGAACATGTTGACTCAACAAAAAGTCAATATAAGCCACCAGTGTGGGCATCAGCTCATTAGGTAAATGGTTAATTTTGGTGTAAACTTCATTTTTATTTATCATATTCGTCTCCAAGTTGCGTTGGTATAATCATACAGATAAATATTGTTCCTAAAAATAATGGTATATAATCACAAGTATCTCGTCAATTTTTCATTCTAAACAATATTATCTGTTGGAGCCAGCCGGTTTGCAATCGGTGAATCACATTTCAGTTGCTTCGATCACTTTCGATCACTCAAACGTTACGGACTCAGTTGCAAACTGAGTCCAGCAAAGTGCCAAATTTGCCAAACTAAAGTTTGGACTCCTGACGAATTATTTCACTTCAATCTCCACCCGCCGATTTTTGGCCCAAGCGTTCGGATTATCTTCGTTTACCAAAGGTTGGTTGTAGCCATAGCCAGACGTGATAATATTCATAAGCCAATCCTTTATTAT
>QNER01000128.1 GCA_003646175.1 Candidatus Parabeggiatoa sp. nov. 1 | reverse complement strand
TGCGTTATTACCCAGACTACTTTAAGGTTTACATACATTGTGGCATTGAGCATGAATTATTAGATCCGACTTTAGCCAAATTTGATTTGGCGAGACTTGGCAATGCTCTCGTTGCCGAAAGGGATTTGCAATTTACCTATTTAGGATTACAAACCCTGTATGACCGCTATTTTTTACACTGGGAGGACACTCGCTTTGAGTTGCCCCAAGCATTTTTTATGCGTGTCGCAATGGGCCTTGCCCTGAATGAAGATGACCGCGAGGCCCGTGCGATTGAATTTTATAATTTATTGTCCTGCTTTGATTTTATGAGCAGCACCCCAACGCTGTTTAATTCGGGCACCAAGCGTCCGCAATTATCCAGTTGTTATCTGACGACTGTGCCCGATGACTTAGAAGGCATTTATGACGCTATTAAAGATAATGCATTGTTATCGAAATTTGCTGGGGGCTTGGGTAATGACTGGACACCGGTGCGAGGTATGGGCTCACACATTAAGGGGACTAATGGCAAATCGCAAGGGGTAGTACCGTTTTTGAAAGTGGCTAATGACACACTTGTTGCTGTAAATCAGGGCGGCAGAAGACGCGGTTCCGGCTGCGCCTATCTAGAAACCTGGCATATTGATATTGAAGAGTTTTTAGAACTGCGCAAAAACACCGGAGATGAACGCCGTCGCACCCATGACATGAACACCGCGAACTGGATCCCTGATCTTTTTTTAGAACGTGTGCAGGAAAATGCACAATGGACACTGTTTTCGCCGAATGAAGTACCTGATTTGCATGAACTTTATGGGGATGCCTTTAAAAAAGCTTATGAAACACACGAAGCGGCTGCAGAACAAGGCAATCTTAAAATATGGAAACCGGTTTCTGCGGTCGGGCTGTGGCGAAAAATGCTCACGATGCTGTTTGAAACGGGACACCCTTGGTTAACCTTTAAAGACGCTTGTAATTTGCGGAGTCCACAACAGCATGTCGGTGTCGTCCATAGCTCCAATCTTTGCTGTGAAATCACTTTGAACACCAAAGCGGGTGACGAGGTTGCTGTTTGTAATTTGGCGAGTATCAATCTACCCGCCCATATTAAAGACGGCAAACTGGATACAGAAAAGCTGCAACGCACTGTTCGGACGGCTATGAGAGCATTAGACAATGTCATCGACATTAACTATTACTCCGTGCCACAAGCACGTACCGCTAACCAGCGTCATCGCCCCATCGGCTTGGGACTCATGGGCTTTCAAGACGCTTTATATAAATTACGCATTCCTTATGCCAGTCAAGCCGCAGTGGAATTTGCGGATTACGCCCAAGAAGTCATTAGCTACTATGCCATTTCCGCCTCTACCGATTTAGCCGAAGAACGCGGACGTTATGCTAGCTTTGAAGGCTCATTATGGAGTCAAGGCATTTTACCGATTGATAGTATCCAAAAACTGGCAGAAGCGCGTGGCAAATACTTGGAAATGTCTACCACCGCAACTCTTGATTGGGACAGCCTGCGCGAGCGCGTTAAAACGGTGGGAATGCGTAACTCTAATACCATGGCGATTGCGCCCACCGCCTGTGTTGCCAGAGATACATTAATCCTCTCTTCCGAAGGATTAGTGCCGATAGAAACCCTCAGTGTTTCGACTGGGCAATGGCAAACTATCAATATGCAGGTGATGCAAGAATCAAATTTAGCCCTGTCTAACCAACTTTATCTGAATGGGCTAACAGACACCTTACGTGTTGTGACTAAACGGGGTTCTAATCTCACCGCCACACCTAATCATCGTATTAGAGTCGTCGGCGATAATGGTGAATACGCTTGGAAATTCCTGAGTGAGCTGCGCGTTGGCGACGAAGTGATACGCCGTCTGGGTGGGCATCAAGAACTGTTGGCTAATAAACCATATCTCGTGTTGCAAATTCCCCAGAAGACAAACACGATTAATCAAAAAAAGGTTGGCTTGCCTACCGAATTAACGGAAGAGGTTGCCTATTTACTTGGCTTATACATGGGGGATGGCTATCTGAAATACAGTGAACGAGGCCATTACACCAAGAAAGATGGGATAGGCATAGCCATTTGTGATGATGATGCGGCTATTGTTGAATTTGTTCAGCAAGTATTTAACAAAATGGGCATCACAGTGCTTGCGGATACATCGAAGAAAAACTCGGGTTGTACCGTCTATTTCGCCTATTCGACCGCCTTAGTTGATTGGTTTGAATCCAATGACTTTACCAAATCCAAAGGTAACTTTGGGGACGGTTCAGCCAGTGCCTTTATCCCTCAAGCTGTCCTGCAATCGCGTACCAATGTGTTAGCCGCTTTTATCAGTGGTTTATTTGTAGCCGATGGCACGGTATCGGATTGCCATACTGAATTCGCCACAGTCAGCGAAATTCTCGCTCATCAAGTCAAAGTGAGTTTAGAAAGCATGGACATTGTGACAACTTTATCTCTGTCTCAACCTGAAACATTGGGTAAGCGTCCGGTTTATCGTGTCCGTCCTAGCAACGTCCTCGCAACCCAGCAATTTTCAGAAACCGTCGGTTTTGGCGTGTCTCGGAAAGACGCAAAACTTAAAGAAACGCTTGCCAAATGCGTCTCTGAACCCAACATGCGTAGGGAACATCATGTTGAAAACCCTGCGTTAATCGTTGATTTTATTGCCGCTGCCAGAAAATGCGGTATAAATGAACCGTTATTAAATGGTGTTGTGTGTTCTAAGACCAACGGCGCATTAAATATTCATTTAGCACGCAGAGTGATTGCTGAATATCCCGACATGGCGAATACTCAGTTAGGCCTCATTCTGAGTAAAGGGAATGTGTATTTTGAGAAAATTGTCGATATTATTCCTTCTCGTGATATGACTTACGATTTACAAGTGCCTGAGTACAACACTTATATTGCGAATGGTTTTGTGAGCCACAATACCATTTCCAATATTTGCGGCGTGACTCAATCTATTGAGCCGACGTATCAAAACCTGTATGTCAAATCGAACTTGTCAGGCGAGTTTACCATCATCAATCCTTATCTGGTGCAAGATATAAAAGCACTCGGCCTCTGGGACGAAGTGATGATTAATGACTTAAAATACTGTGACGGCAGCATTCGTTTAATTGATCGTATTCCAGAGGAAATTAAAAGGCTGTATGCCACCGCGTTTGAAATTGATCCCTCATGGTTAGTAGAAGCCGCTTCGCGGCGGCAAAAATGGATAGATCAAGCGCAATCACTCAACCTGTACCTGCTGGAACCGTCGGGCCGAAAACTTGATGACTTGTATCAACTCGCATGGATGCGTGGTCTCAAAACAACCTACTATATGCGTACTATGGGAGCCACTCGTGTTGAGAAAAGTACCGCTATTAACCCTCAATTGAATGCAGAAAGCACCCCACAAGCTTGTGCATTGGATGACTCAGAAGAGTGTGAAGCGTGTCAATAAGTACAACTGATAACTGATAACTGATAAGGAGCGTGCATAATGCGGCTGGGGTAGGATCGCTCCTGTAAGCCAGGGGCGTTGCCCCTGGCTATATTAATTTCGCACCTTCGGTGCTTTAAAACCCAGCCCCAACGGGGCGTATTATTATAGCCAGGGGCAACGCCCCTGGAATTTAATTTATGCACGTTCCTAACTGATAAGTGATGTTACGCATTCAAGTTCCAATTTGTCTTGTCGAGGTTCAAGTTTTACTAGAAAAACTTGAACCTCGACATCAGGATTTTCCATATTTTCGGATTTTCAGGATGACTAATTTGTTTGAATCAAAATTTCCAGATGCCAGCGGTACTATATCTGTAAATAATTTATAGCTTAAATGGTGGGCAAAAAAACACTTGCCCACCCTACAAAAACTTCTTATTTTTATCAATCTTTGATAACAAGTACAACGGATTGACGGATTTGTTGATAACTGATAACTGATAACTGAAAAAGGAGATTGATATTATGTTGGATTTTGACGACACTGGCAGTTCAAGCGATGGTAGCTTTTCCAGCACTTTTAGCAGCACAGTACCACGCAGAAAATCTAAACCCACTCAGCCTAAACCCACACAGCGCAAGGCAACGGCAAAACCAAAAGTGATATCCCCCGTCTCAAGCAGCTTAGATCCGATCACCATCGGTGCCAAACATCCGTCAGCCTCTGACATTAAAATTGTTGGAGGGCGTGGCTATGACTTGCGACAACCGATACCCGTGAAATACCGTGCCGTGAGAGAACTGTTCCTAAATGCCCGTAAAAACTTCTGGACACCTAATGATATTCCAATGGGTGAAGACAAACTGCAATGGGATATGGGCAAGTTGACTGAATCTGAAATGTGGCTGTTCAAGACTAACATTTCTTATCTCACGGCTGGTGATAACTTGGTACCTGACAATTTGGTTAATGCCATTTTCAAACACATTACCGCCAACGAAATGAGACAATATTTTCGCTGGATAATGTGCGAAGAGGCAAATCATATTGAATCCTACCTGTTTATTTTGGAGTCCTTTGGTTTAGATGACAAAGGGCAAGGGCAGATTTTTAATCTCTACCAAGAAATACCGGCACTGACTAACAAACTTAACTGGAATCTGACCTTTACCAACAATGTGGTAAATTCAGACGCGCCGATTGGTTCCCCCGAAGCGAATCGCGCTTTGTTGGAAGACTTGATCAGCTACTATATCTTTGAAACCCTATTTTTTCCGCTCGGCTTTTCACAAATATTCGCGCTGGCGCGAAAAGGCAAATTGCGGAACACAGCGCAGCAGTATAGTTACATCTGGCGTGACGAGAACCTACATTCCAGCAATGGGTTATGGCTAATCAAGCAAATTATCCGAGAAAACCCGAAACTCTGGAACACCACAATGCAAGAACGTTCACGCGCTATTGTTAACGAAGCGGTGAAACTGGAAACCGACTATGCTCATGCTTCCATGCCTGATGGCGGTATTTTAGGGCTGCCAGTCAACACTTATGTTGATTTTGCTCGGTTTGTGGCTGACAACATCTGCAACAAACTGGGGATAAAATCTCTGTTTGGCGTTCGGGAACACCCGATGCCTTGGATTAGCGAATATGAACTCAATCATGAAGTGAATTTTTTTGAAGGGCGTGTTCGTGAATATCAAACGGGCAGCCAATTGACGTGGGATTAATGCGGTACTGGGATCGTTGAATGGGATTGATTCAAATGAGGGGCAACCGATTGCCCCTACCATATTAATTGTAAATGTCAGGGCAATTCCTTGTTATTAACCTTGAATTGTAGGATAAATCCTTTATAGATAATTGGTGAGATAAAATAAATAATAACTACAAGAATTATTTACGTAACGGATGCTATCCCTTTGCGGGATAGTATCCGTCAACAGCTTGTGAAATTATTTCTCTGAACAAAATAACGTAACGGATGCTATCCCTTTGCGGGATAGTATCCGTCAACGGCTTGTAAGAAAGGCAAAAAATTGATCGCCGCTAAATGTCTCTACACAGGACTCCATTCTTTTGATAATTCAAGGTATTCTCTCGGCATGAGTTCATCGGGTAACTCTTCTTCTAATGCGAGCCCATTGTCCCAACCCGTGTGAATTAAAAAACACAATAATTCATTATAGTGAGAGACAACTTCATGGTTTGAGGAGGAATTTTCAGAAAGTCCTCTCCAACGTGCGGCTAAATGAGCTAAGGTACTCAAAATATGATCCGATTCAATTTTACTTAGCATATAAGCAGCCTCTTAATAGATTATGTAGGGACGATTGCCAATTCTGCCCCTTGATTGATCATAGCAGGTATATAGTCACGCAATATTCCACTTTTTTCAGGTAAAATAACGCCAGTTTGTCCCCAAAATGTGGCACAGTTATAAGTGTTAGGAAGATAAGAAATATTTTCATGAGGTAACATATATTTAGAACCTTTACCTCGTTTTTCAATTTGCTGAAGCACTTTTGCAAAGGTTGTGTCATCAACAGTTTGTTTAAGGCGATATAATTCTAACTCTCGTGAGCCTTTATTAAATTTTCCAGCGGCAACTTGATGAAATAACTTGGTATCATCAATTAATTGACCATCGAATACCTGTCTTTTTCTTTTCAACAAAAATATAAATTCCTTGTCACTCAGTTCATTAGGTTTCGTTGGCGCAAAACCATAGATCGTTTGACCATTGTCTGCTGATAAGCCTATATGACCTTTAGCGATCAAAGGCGGATTTTCTTTTGCTAATCGAGCATTTCCTTGAAAGCCATATAAAATAACTCTATGCATCGCCCCTACCTCAACGGTAAACTTTGGCGTAATTGTACTTGCTGATAGAATAAGTTGATTGCTTGGCTTGCCGATAAACCAAGCTGTTTAAAAACCGTTTTTGCGTTTTGTTTGAGTGTTGAATAAATTTGTATCGTGAAAGTTTGTGTGTTAGGCATTGTGATTATTTTGTCTTACGGGGTGCATTCCAATTTTCATTCACAGACTGTTAAGTACAACGGATACGCGAAATAAACGGATAGGGCTATTTCTGAATTGATTCATTATCCTTTCATTAAAGGAAGCACCGAAGATAAACCGCGGTAATTTGGCTCATTTCAATCTCTTAATTTATATGAATCGCACGCACTCAGGGTAAATTGTTATCCGGCAATGAAGTGTATCCGTTGTACTCAAGAAATGGTTACGGATACTATCCCTTCTTAGAGATAGTATCCGTTTTGAGTACCAAAGTTTTACCGATTACTGCACAGTGGCTGCGGTGATGTCATCTAGGTGGAAAGTAGGCTTATCCATTAAATCAATATCCTGTAGCGCATAACAGTAGGTGTTGAAAGAGGCCACCTGTTTGTCTTCATAAGAATAAGAGGCACCCGATCCTTGAGCCAGTATGAAGGGGCTAATCTTTTTGACTTCAGTATAATCCTCCCCATGCCAGGAACATTCAGTTTTGTCCGCCTTGAGTTGGCCTCTCCAAACGAAAAAGCCAGCGTTGTCGATCTCACTCGCGGTTTCCCACGCTATGGTTACGCCATCGTTGCTTGCTGTGGTGGTGAAGGAGTTGTCGATGAGTGTGACTAATGTGGGTAGTTCGACTTTGTGTTTTGCATGTATTAAACAACCTTCTATCGCGGTTTCGGCTGCATTATACAAATCAAGCGGAGGACCTGCAGGTGCGTCGTATAAACTATCTACCGCCGGTGCGGGTTGTTCCAAAGGTGGCAAACAAACCACTTTCGTCGCCCCCTTCATTAATGGTAAAATTGGCAGCACTGAACTGCAAAGTGCCCGCGCCGGCATAGGACACCGCTGGGCTGCCTAATCCAATAACGGACAGAGCCATCGCCGTCAAACGAAATTTTGAGTTTATCTTTGACATGTTGAATCTTCTCCTTTTTAGGATTGTGTGATGAAATTGAACCGCCTTCATACCAACGAACGGCCTTCGAGATATAACTAACTACAAGGATTGTTTATAAAAAAGGATTAAAAGCGGCCAGAATCCAAATCCCAAACGCTAATAAACACAGTTATTGATAGGTAAAAGCGCAATATTTCGGCACACTCACCAACTAATCCTTTCATATAACTACAAGGATTGTTTATAAAAAAGGATTAAAAGCGGCCAGAATCCAAATCCCAAACGCTAACTACCGCATTTCTTGACGGGAAAAAGCCCAATATTTCGACTAAACGATCCAACTAATCCTTTCTTATAAGCAATCCTTGTAGTTATTTGCCAGTATAATTATAGGCTTACTGACCTATAAGCCACTTGGTTTTTACATATCACCTCCTTATTTGATTGATGGTTCAAGTTTTCAAGTTGAACCTGTTTACCACCTAAAAGTAAAGTACAACGAATTACGTGGATAAACGAATTCAAATATCTCAAACCATACGTGTTTTTCATTGATAATCCCTGAACTGACTTTTTTTCGTGGCCATTTCTCGAACGAATCCCATCCATATCTGATGCTTTATTCGTTTATCCACGTCATTCGTTGTACTCCTATGACGTTGTACTCCTATGAGTTATACTCACTCCAACCGCAATCGCAGCCCCGGATCACCAAACAAAGTAAACATTTCCAGATTCTCTGTGGAGATACCATAATGAGTCACCGCAGCGATTTTAGCCAGAGTAGTCAGAGTACCCAGTTCCGTCTCTTTATCCTGAAACAAACGCTGAAATAATTCATTAGCGAGAATTTCATGTTCGTGGGTATAGCCCAGTCCGCTGGGCGCAAACATGCCAATCGCCCCTTTACCATCCGCTTTAAGAAAAGTCTCCGCAAGGCTATCACTGGTACCCCGAAACGGTTTATAGTAGGAAAACCAACCATTTTGGCAATTCAGCGCGATCACAAAAGTCAGTTTATCGGGATTGTTTAACGACATCACATCTTTAAAATTAAAGATATCTTCTCCCGCCCACAAGTTAAGACTGCCATGCCCGGTGTAATTAGTCACCACCGCGCCGGCATCGATGGCTTGAATAATGTCTTGCGTTACGGCCTCGACTTCATTATTGGCGTATTGGCCCAAATACACCCGCTTCGACGTATAATCCGCTAAATGTTGTGCTATCAACTGCTCGGAAACCACTTCAAAATCCCGTGTGTTATTATCTGTTATAAACAGTACATTGCGCTGCCAACCGTCCAGAGGTGCTTGTGGATAGCGGATCAATTTATTCACTACCGCGTCCAGTTCCGCTTGGGTTCTTACCGCTATACGCCCCAAAAACATATCCGGCAACGGATCATCACCACTGACACTCACAAACCAATTGTCACTGGCGGTTTCTCCCATCTCGCGCGTGTGAAAAGTATGGGTGGGCACATAGTTAATGCCATGCCCCAATTCGTTGAGCGTATCCGCGTTAGCATCGCCCACCAACACCACATAAGCCGGGCGAGGTGGCGTGTAGTTTTTGTAGGCATACGTCAGAAAATCCTTAATCGCCTGTGGATCCGGCAGCCCGTGATTAAATTCATCATAAATCTCCGACACCGGCACCGCCATGACTTGTACCCCGCGAGCCGCAACGAGGTTTTGTAGCGCGTTAATGTCAAAACTGTCATGATAGATAATCACATAATCAGCCCGATGGCAGGGCGATTGAAGCCACCCAATAGAATCAATTGTGATCGCGGCCGGTTTCAGCAGATGTTCTTCGGCAACAGTAAAGGTGTAATAGGTCTTGCGGCCGTCCAACTGCTCGGCATACTGAACCTGAAAACCGCCCGCGCCATCCGCCGACACCGTCGCACCCAGCAGCGGCACGATTTGTAGCGGATCGGTGACATCCAGCACTAACAGTTCGGGCCGACTAAAACCACTGACCGTCAGATTGTATGGCCCGGTGCCAGTCGCCTCAAATGTTAGTTGATCCTGAACAGCCGTCATCGTGGCCGTGTAGTCGATTTCCAGCCAATTGACATAAAGGATATCGGCCGTGGCTCCGGTATTCCCTACTGAAACTAGGGTAACCGTATTTTGGCCTTCAAGCAATTTAGCTTGCCCGAAGGTAACTTCTTGCAAAAAAACCGCTTGCCCGTCCCACTGAGCATCATGGATTTCAACACCGTTGAGCAATATTTTGGTGTGATGATCGGGATCAATCACCGGATTATCGGTTTTGCCTTGCAACATCACACGAACAGTCGCGTTGCCAGCCGTTTGGGCCAAATGGTGTAATGTCACCGGCATCTCTACGGAATTTTCGGCCCCAAGCTCTTTCCAGAACAAATGATCTCGCTTGGTACTATTAGGCATCCGCGACCACCAAACTTGATTGTTTTCAACATGCACGGTTTGTTTAAACGCCGTTAACTGTGCATGGGTTGGTACCGGTGTGCCCTCTTTAAAGTTAATTCTGGTACCGCCGTCCGGATTCAGCGTGAGCCAATAGATATTGTTGCGCGTATAAAGCCCGTTGGCAGCTTGGGCGTAAAAATACAATACATCACCCGGCCCAAAAACACCGTCTTGCTCGCCTGCAATCAAGACAGGCACCGGTTGGTCTATATAACTCATCTGAATTTGATGTGCATCCAGCACCGACACATCCAACCCTAAAGCCAGAAAGTCGGCATAGCTAATCGCATACAGGCCGGTTTTATCTATGCTGATTTTTAAGGCCGGCAATGGTGGCGGGCAGAGGGTTTTTGTTGCCGTGCGGCGGCGCAATACTAGGTTATTTTGGCCAAAAACTTCCGAGGTTTGCGAAACCTCGGAAGTTTCCACAATCGGATCATTAATCAGCAAGCTATGCAACATGCTGTCAAATGCCGGCGAATCTGCCACCACTGGCGCAGTGACGTTGGCAGAGCGTGTCTGGTCGGAAAAGCTAACTTTGACACGCAACCTTTTGTAAAGCTTGACGGTTTGTTGAACGGGATTGTGCAACACCGGCAAAAACAGTATTTGCGCCACTCATTGTTCGCGAATATGCCCAGTTAGGCCGATTTTGACTGGGCTTGCCGGCTGGAAATGGTCAACCTGATAACTTTGTGCCTCCGGTATAAACTCGGACTGTTCAGCGTCCAGTGGGTTAAAAGTCGGGGCCGGCGGTAGCAAAACGCCAGACAAGTTTTCGGTATCGCTGTCTAATATTTCTAGTTGTAGCCGGCTGCCGTCAGGCACGGCAATTAATACGCCCCGCAATGGGCGTTGGGGTTTGCCCGGATCATGGGTGTAGCCCATGCCGGCGATCTGTATGGCTTGATACCGATTGCCCGACAAGTGTTTTTCAGAAATAACCGGCTCAGGTATTGTCAGTTCCAACGTGAGTGATTGGGCACTTTCGTCAAGCAGCGTTATGTTGGCCAACGGCTCGGCATGAGTTGGGGCAATGGATAGAGACAGTAACATGCCATAAATAGTCCCAAGAACCAAGAAGTTATCAAAATAGTTATTCAAGTTATTCATTTTGCTTAATCCGGTAGTCCCTTACTATAGATGTTCAGATAAATAACTTCACGGATAGCATCCCTAAGAAGGGATACTATCCGTTATGGCTTGTGAAATAAACGAATAAGAGGATAGTGGAATCAACTCCCATCCAGAGAATTCGTTGATTTCGTTAATTCGTTGTACTCCATTCGTTGATTTCGTTAATTCGTTGTACTCCATTCGTTGATTTCGTTAATTCGCTGTACTCCATTCGTTGATTTCGTTAATTCGCTGTACTCCATTCGTTGATTTCGTTAATTCGTTGTACTCCATTAATAAGCGATTACTGTGCGTACCAGCCGGAGTTTCAGTCGATGCAACAGATAGCCCGCTTTTGGCCAAAACCGTCTGACGGCTAATATGCCTAAACTGGTGGCCGTTATAAACCAAATCAACAATACCCCAGCGCGACTATTCAAATCAAATTCTTTGTCATTGACTTTGATTTTCTCCACCACGCCAATAATATTATCTATAGAAATAAACGAGGTGGAAACGGCACTATCTCCGCCTTCGAGACATTGATGTTGGGAGCAGCGGAGCCACAAAACGCGATGCGCAATGAGTTGGTTATCATTGATATAAAGCACAATGTCACCGGCACTTATTTTTTGGTGTGCGTGTTCAAGAGATTTCACAAAAATCTGCGAGCCGGTTGGCATCAGCGGAGACATACTCCCAGAATGCATGGTTAGCCAGACTTGTTTTTGATTATGGAGAATGGCTTTCCACAATGCGCCTAAGTTATTTTCAGAATTGACGGACATCTCACTCATTTACTCATATTACCAGGAGTACAAGGCGAACCTTGTACATATTACCAGGAGTACAAGGCGAACCACCTTGTACGAAAAATTGTTACAAGGTTCGCCTTGTACTCCTGATAATATGACATTGTCAAGCCCACCCTACACCTTTGATTTCATCCAATCCCTTAACATCGCGATTCGATTCTCTTGCGTCATGACAGCCTGCATTTCTTTATCACCACGTAATATGCGCCAAGCTATGCCACTGTACTTAATTAAGGTATCTTTTAGGCGCACCGGATAATAAAAATAAACACGTAATGAATTTTCTGGTACGTTATATATATAAGCCAGTTCATCAAG
>QNER01000127.1 GCA_003646175.1 Candidatus Parabeggiatoa sp. nov. 1 | reverse complement strand
AAGGATTGTTTATAAGAAAGGATTAGTTCGTGGAAGGATTTATAGACGTTCAGAAAAATAGTTAGGGCAAAACCGTAAAGCGTTTCCAAAACGCTTTACGGTTTCTACTGAAAAACTAACTATAGGTTTGAAGTAAATCCGTTTTGATGCTATCCTTTTTTATAAACAATCCTTGTAGTTACCTATCCTTTTTTATAAACAATCCTTGTAGTTACCTATCCGTTCTTATATACAAATCCTGTAGTTATCAATGTTCACCCCTTCGGGTAAAAAAAGTAGCTGGACTCGAAGGATTCAATCATTTCAAACTTAAGAGAGTTTATATGGCTTCTTTAGATTGTCCCCAATGTCGTCACCGCCGCCTAGATCCTATACATTATGACGCGGTTGAAATTGATGCCTGCGTGCATTGTGGCGGATTATGGTTTGATCACAACGAGTTAGATAAAGTTGTGCGTACCTACGATCCCGATTATCCTCGCAAAGGTCCAATTGTTGAAACCTTAGGGCAACGCGCTGGTGAAACCCATAAACAATGCCCTCGTTGCAAAGCGTCATTGGTAACGCATGAATTTGAACAAGGCCGTGATTTGAAAATTGATCTGTGCCATGCTTGCCAAGGCATTTGGCTGGATAACGGAGAATTAGATCACGCCAAAATATTTTATGAAATTCCCGAAGCCGTGGAACAAATTAAACGAGAAACCACCTGGGGACATTGGCTATTTCAATTCTTTCTCCAATTGCCGGTTGAATTTAACATCAAAGCGCGGGCATTTCCCATCATCACAGTGATATTGCTCGTTTTAAATGGGCTACTGCTGTTACCGGTGATGAGCACCCAAGCGCCCGAATACTTATGGTACCCGTGGGGACTGATTCCTGACGATATAGGCTCATTTCACTGGTTCCTGACTTTGGTAACCCATCAATTTTTACATGGCGGCTGGGGACATTTACTGGCGAACATGTATTTCCTGTACATCTTGGGGGATAATGTTGAAGATACGATGGGACGAATTCTGTTTTTGCTATTTTACTTGCTCTGTGGTTTGGTAGCTGGCGTGACGCATGTAGGCTATGAACTCACTATTGGGGGCGCTACCAGTATTCCGGCAATTGGGGCAAGTGGTGCCATTTCCGGTCTAATGGGTGCCTATCTTTATATATTTCGGAAAGCGAAATTGACGTTTATGTTGATCATTTTTCAATTCAAACTTTCCCCCATTTGGTATTTTGGGATTTGGCTGGGTACCAATGTGTTATTCTTGATTGTCGGTGCGCCGGAAGTGAGTTGGGCTGCCCATATTGGCGGTTTTTTGGCAGGATTGGTGTTTTCCTATTTTATCTATGACAGTATTTTAAAAACCAATCCATTGATTCGTTACCTGAACCAAAGCTGAAATTACGAAACGGATGCTATCCCTTCTTAGGGATAGTATCCGTCAATCCGCTGTAAATATCCGTTCAATCCGGAAAGAAGCTGTACTAAATATCCGTTCAATCCGGAAAGAAGCTGTAAATATCCGTTCAATCCGGAAAGAAGCTGTACTAAATTCGATTTCTTTCATCTACCACTTAACTTCAGCAGTAAACATCAAATCAATGGAATCTTTTTCAGCAGCGTTTAAGGCATCATCTTCGTCAAAATCAACGCTTGTGATGTTGGCAATGAATTTGACATTTTTGTTGTAGTGATACATACTTCCAAAGATATATTGCCTTCTGTCCCCCCCATTATTTGACATGGTATCGTTTTGATCCCAGTCGTCATATCTCCCAAACCACCACAGTTTTTCAAAAGGACGGATTTCAGCGTTGAGCGAATATCCATTCCCGTCATACACATTGTTATCACCATTGTCAGCTTTGACATACTGTCCCGCAATCAAAAATGCCGGCGCATTATAAACGGCATGAATGCCATTCATCATAAAGTCGCTGTTCCCACGCTTGTTGTCTTCGAGGCTTTTTACCCCAAAATAAGAAATGTCAAAGTATTGATGCTTATTGACTTTGACTTTCGTCGCGCCAGTGCGAAGCGCATGCAACGTCAAACGCGCTTCAGCCGATAAACCTTCACCATTTTCAATGGCATGGTATCCTTCCCCATTAAAAAGACCTATTTCACTGGAAAAATACGGGACTTTTGTTTTGAAGTTGATGCCCATATCGGCCGAATTGATCAGGTGCGCCCCAGAGCCATCTTCTATCCAGACATTAGAGATGGGACGATACAACCAGCCATGCTGTTCTTCATAATCGATCCATGGACGATGCACCTGACCAAATTCTATCCCGGTGTAGGGCAAAATTTCATCAAGATAGAGGTAAGCATATTTGACACGGGTTAGCCAACTACCCTTGTCTTTGTTATCCCCTTTGGTTTCTTGGAAACTGTCCAGCGTGAGACGAAAAAAATCATGTTTGTTGAGATAAGCCTTCACTTGGAGGTAGTTACGCCGTGTTTCAAAGCGGCTGGTTCTATCGCCACCGTCCTCTTTGGCGCTCACAAATCCAACATAGTGTACACCGTTGAATTTAAGCATCACTGCTTTTGACTGAACTGGCGTGTCCTCCAGTTTGACCAACCCCGGTGCTTCTTTGGTAAAAACCTGATGCGTTTCAGGGTCTTCATAAAGCGTGACTGCATAAGCGTTGGTAACCGTAGCGACGGCCAACGGGAGTGCGAGTTTTCCAATTTTCATGAAATCTCCATTAATGTTTGGTTGCGACAATATTATATACTTAAATAAGAAACCGTAAAGCGTTTTGGAAACGCTTTACGGTTTTGCCTTGTGCCCTGAACGTCTTTAGCACGGGTAAAAATTAAACGGTTAAAAAATCCGATGTCTTCAAGACATCGGATTTTTAGCACTCTAAATTATTTATCTTGGATGCCCCTCGTGCAAGGTTCGCCTTGCACTCCTATTTACATAACATAGGATCGCCGTTTTTCATCGCCGGCAGGGCGTTTTTCAGTGAGAATATTTTGTAGTCGCTGCAAGGTTTGCTCTGGGTTTTCGCAGTAACGTGGTAAAGTGACTTGTTGCGCGTACCATATGCTTAGTAGGGATATTGCCAACAGTGCAAGCCTGACAGATAATCCGCCAAAGCTTAAATGAAGTGTCAATGATCGGCCTTGTTTCTTCACGTATCTGATGTTTCATCTGTTTCATCTCCAAAAACTATTTGCGAATACAGAATCAAGAATTGAGAATCGCGATTTGAGAATAAAGAATAACTAATTGTCCAAGCAATGCCAAACTAAAGTTTGGACTCCTACTAAAGTTTGGACTCCTATTTACCCTTAAAATAAATTATTTATTGACAAAGATAATCGGGATGCTACAATAGCGCATTTTTAAACGGATACTATCCCATCGAGGGATAGCATCCGTTCAATCACGACGGATAATCCGTTCAATCACGACGGATACTATCCCATCGAGGGATAGCATCCGTTAAAATCACTAAAAGGAGCGTGCATATATGAGTGTGATACTCAATAAACACACGCCTGTCATACGGGACACCGACCCTAAGTGTCCTAACAAACGGTGGCAAAGTTCTCTTGCACCGTGGATAATGACAGGCGCGTTATTTGTCCCGCCAGTGAGTGCGGCTACTGGTGAACTCATACTGAAAGATTTTTCAGATGTGTCTTATTTTACGTTAAATGGAGATGCCGAAACGGTAAAAACACCAGAAGGTGTGAAGTTACGGTTAACCGCGGCTAAAAGACTTCAGGGTGGCAGTGTTTTTGGTACCGACAAAGCCAGTACTGCCCAATTCAGCACCTATTTCAAATTCCAAGTTACTGAACCCGGTGGTGTACTTTCTGGCGGTGACGGTTTTGTTTTTGTCGTGCAACCGGTCAGTTCAAACGTCAAAAGTGCCGGTGGTGGTATCGGATACGCCGGTATCGCAAAAAGTATCGGCGTGGAATTTGACACTTGGAACAATCACAAAGAGACGGATACGCGTAATGACAAAAACGACAACCATATTGGGATCAACATTAATGGTGAGTTTAATGGCCCAACAGTTGCCGTTTCGCCACCTTTTGAGAATGGCGAAATTTGGCATGCTTGGGTAGACTACGATGGCAAGCAATTGGAAGTCCGCACCAATACCACCGGCAAGCGGCCTTCAAAAGCGTTGTTGACGCGCAAACTGGATATCTCAAAGATTATTGGTGGGGTTCCGGAAGCGTTTATCGGCTTTACCTCTGCAACCGGCGGTGCTTATGCGAACCATGACATTCTGTCATTCGCATACCGTGATAGTTTTGCGCCAGTCGGGGCTGAGCATGTCGATGTTTGGATGGCCGATTCCAAGCGTGATAAGGGTGCAGAACCCAATAAAGTCAGTCGCCGTTTTTGGCTGAGTCCGGATATTTGGATCAGAAACCAAAAGGATGGTGTCTCCAAATATCAAAATGTGGAGTTCGGGCAGGACAACTATATCTATGTCCGAGCCAGAAACCGAGGCACGGCAATTGCCAACAATACCACCATTGAAGTTTATCGTTCTATTCCTTCAATGGGAAACCGGTGGCCTAAAAGCTGGCAATTTGTGGGCAAAACCCAGATTGACACCCTTGAGCCAAATGCCACTGAAGAAGTTGCGATTCGCTGGGATAAGAAGGATATCCCCAAACCCGGCCACTATTGTTTCTATGTCCGCGTGTTGAACGATGATGATCCGATGAAATTCCATGAAAAGGGCGATTCCTTACGGAATATGCGTAAAAACAACAATATTGTGTCGCGGAATTTCAATGTGGTTGATTTGTCAAAAAATGTGACCGACGAATTTGAAGTCACTGTGCATAACCCCAAAAAGACCGATGCGACCATAGACATTGTGTTTGAAGAAGAGGACAAATTCCTTGACAATGAGGGTTCTGGTGTCACTGTGGATTTGGGTGAGCTATACCCGAGCTGGCAAGCGGCGGGGGGTAAAGGCGTTAACATCAAACCGGCCGGTGGTACCAAAGTCAAACTGCTGGGAACGCCCGCTAAAGTCACTGATATTCCGATGAAGCCGGCGGAATCGCAGAAGATTAAAATGAAAGTGGCGGCTTTCAAACCCATGCCGGGAGAAGGCACTTCCCGCGAATACCAGTTCAGTACCCAAGAATTTGTGAATGGCAAACTCGCTGGTGGCGTGGATTATGCCATTGCGACCAGAGCGCAAGACACGGATACGGATGGTGACGGTCTCAAAGATGTCATTGATGAAGATGATGATAACGATTGCAGGCCTGATACTTGGGAAATTGCAGCCGGTTTGAATCCTTTGGATGCTTCTGATGCCACCGTCGCAAGTACGGTTCCTTTTGAGACGATTTTGGCGAGTGCGAGGAAGACGGTTGATTTTGAAACCATGCTGAGCCCAACCCCGGGTATAGAAATCACTCAGCAATTTGCGAATACCCACGGTATGGCGTTTTCTTCTTCAAAAACGAAAGTGACCCTTATCAAAGTCGGTGAAAAACCGACTGGATTTGTTTCCGTTTATGATGCCAAAGGCATAAAAACGCGCCGTGAAAACAAACTCAACCGTCCCGCCCCAGATGCGAACATAGGACAATTTTTGGTCATGGCGAAGCATACCAAGGGTGCGGACTTATCAATCACTTACCTGCAACCGGTGGCACAAGCCAGTGGTGAAGTGCTTGATGTAGATGGTAAGGAAATTTTAAGCATCATTGCAAGAGATGTTGAAGGTAAAGAAGTCTCAACGCAACAGATTGATAAGCGCTCGCCCAATTCGGGTGATGGACGTGCCACTCGTTGGTCTTTTGATCTCAAAATGCCGGTCATTAAGACAGTAGAGATTATCCAGCGTGGCAAAGGGCTTGGAGTGTCTTTTGACAACTTTTCAGCAAGTCCATTGTGCGGTGCCAAAAACTTGCCGTTTGTGAAAAGCGAGGATTTCAAAGCCCGGTATGGTAAAAAAACCACCAGCGAATCTACCAAGAGTCCAACGTCAGGTGTGGCTGCTTGTTTAACTTCAAGCACTAAAGAGGAAACGATTCGTTTTGTCCCATCACCTGATATTGGCCCAACTGGGGTGTCCACAGCCGGTCCCAATTGTTTTAAAATGACTCCTATTCCATGCCCGCCGGGCGAAGAAGCGGGTGGCAGTGACTTGAAAACGAAAACAGTTCCCCGTATCAGCACCGCCCCAGCAAAGGATAAACCGTCACAACGCTATATTAATAATGGCGATGGCACAGTGGCTGATAATAAAACCGGGTTAGTTTGGCTCCAGAATGCTAATTGCATTGGCAGTCAATATCCCAGTTTCGAGAAGGATTGTTGTTCGCCTGGAGAAGGCCGAATGACTTGGCAAGATGCTCAAGTTTTTGTGGATGAACTCAATGCGGGCAAGTTTCCTAAATGTAATGCCAATCACAGCGACTGGCGAGTGCCCACGGTGCATGAATTGCAGAGTATTGTCGACTATGGTTTTTACAATCCGGCTGTGTCCAATGGTGCTGGCACCGGGCAATGGCGAGAAAACAAGGTGTTTTCTAATGTGAAATCTGACAATTACTGGACAGCCACGCCGGACGCTTCGGCCATCGGCTTTGCATGGCGGGTGAGATTTGATCGTGGTTTGTTGTTTTCAGAATCGAAAACATCTCCATTCTATGTGTGGCCAGTGCGAGAGGGTGCTAAATAGAATGATGAATGGTTTTGAATGATGAATGGTGAATGGTGAATGGTGAATGATGAATGGTGAATGAGCAATGGTGAATGATGAATGGATGATGAATTATTTGAATGACTTTTTTGGGCAAAAATGCCGATAACTCTTTTCAATCAAATCAATTTGAAGGGATTTATCTGAAATCTGATAGGCTCAATTTCTGGTGTCAAATCGACCGTTCACCGTTCATCATTCACCATTCATTTTTGAATTTGGCAAAGGCTTCAGATTCGTAGGCCATCCCAAGCGGGCGTCTAGAACTCAAAAAATACCATGATATCAAAGCCCGCTTGCCCACCATCGTGGAACATAAATAGAGTCAAAACGTAGCCACCCAAGTCTTTTTTTTGCCCACCATTTAAGCTTAAGGTGGGCAAAAAAGACCTTGCCCACCCTACAAATATATGAGAAGTTGCCTTAAGGCTATTCACATTCAACCCCTTCGGGGTTGATAAAAATGATTAATAATTTTTCTGGTATATTAATTTTTTGGAGTTACCTTGGTACACGATCGCGGCAATATCCTGACCACTTTCCGAGGGGCAACCGATTGCCCCTACTAAAAAATATATATTGATTGTAGGGCAATCCCTTGTGGTTGCCCTTTTTTTTTGGAGTGGGCAGGGGATTTTAGCTCTCCTTTATAGAAGTTATTTGTCATTAGAAGTACTTGCAAAACGCCAAATTTTTATGCGAGACGTACTGGCTTACTTTGGGAAGCACGAACCGCTTGTTGAAGTTCTTTGGGCATCAAAATCACGATTTCCTCCTAACATACGATGTCAACCACAAAATGACGTAACGACTCAGCCCTGAAAGGGCGTTTTATTAAAGCCTAGGGCAGCGCCCTAGGAACTCAGTCCATTCGCTATTTGAGAATTTATAAAACGATGCCAAAGATTATTGCACTAATCTTGTTAATACTTATCTTGCTCAGTTGTGACAAAACACCTGTCAACGTTAAAACGATTTATATCTTGCCGTTAGGCGATTCAATCACCCAAGGTGGAAAAATAGATATGGAAGAATATACTTATCGTTTCCCATTATTCTGTATGTTAAAGGATGCCGGGGTTAATTTTGATTTTATCGGTTGCTTTATCACCTTTAATGCAGGTTGCATAACCCCCTTTCTGGTATGTCACTAATACTGAATCGTTGACTTTTCGTTAGTGGGTTTAAGTACAAGGTTCGCCTGAAACGAATGATAAATCAGAACCACGTTTTTTCGTACAAGGTTCGCCTGAAACGAATGATAAATCAGAACCACGTTTTTTCGTACAAGGTTCGCCTGAAACGAATGATAAATCAAAATCATCATGCCTGCGGTTTTTTCGTACAAGGTTCGCCTGAAACGAATGATAAATCATCATGCGGTTTTTTCGTACAAAGGGAGCGAAGTGCTCCTGATAAATCATCATGCGGTTTTTTCGTACAAGATTCCCCTTTCTCCTTGGAGCTACCTCCTTTCCCCTTTTACTTCGTAGGTTCAGTAATAAAACCCAAGCGAGTCATTCCCGCCCGTTGTGCCGCTGACATAATCTCCATTAATCTTTGATATCGTGTCTTTTTGTCCGCACGTATATGTAATTCAGGCTGCGGCTTGGTTTTAACGGCTTCGCTTAAGCGAGCAGCAAATGCTTTATCGTCGATACGTTCATCGTTCCAAAACAGTTCACCTTTTTCATCAATCGCCAACACAATGTTATTGGGTTTATTAGGGATTTCTTGGCTAGATGCTTCAGGCACATCAATTGTGACTGCATGAGGCGTGAATAGCGGCGCGGTGATGATAAACAGAATTAATAAAACTAACATCACATCGACTAGCGGGATAATATTGATTTCTGACAATGGTTTGCTATGAGCATTGTCCTCAAAATCACCAAACGCCATTACGCCACCTCCTTTGAAGAGTTGAGAGGCGTAAGCTTTGCTTTCTTTTTAGGTAATTTCATTTTTTGCCTCAGTTTCACATAAACACGCGCAATTTTTATGTTATACTTTGCTCCCTTCCTTGAAAAGGGTGAAAATAAAATAACCGGTTATGGTTAATTTCAATAAGTTTTTCTCAAAACCTCAATCCGTTAAATCCGTCAATCAGTTGTACTTTATGCTTTGCTCCCTTCCTTGAAAAGGGTGAAAATAAAATAACCGGTTATGGTTAATTTCGATAAGTTTTTCTCAAAACATCAATCCGTTAAATCCAGAAAGAAGTTGTACTTACCGTGTAATACGAGTGCCTGTATTCAGACAAGCGTGAAGATCAGAGGCAAAATCTTCCAATTGGTTTAAAAAGGCATTGTTGCTACGCATTAAAATGTTGTAACCCAGCACTGCCGGCAACGCCACCGCTAATCCAAGGGCAGTCATAATCAATGCTTCCCCCACCAGCACGGCAACGGTATTCAAGGCCGCATTTTCTCTGGCACTGAAGATGACGAAGGCATCGTAAATACCCAAAACAGTACCCAACAACCCAATAAAAGGGGCAGCGCTACCGATATTCGCCAACAGCGTTAAACCTGCATTTAATCGGACTGTGTCTTCATTGATAGCACGGCGCAGATTGCGGGTGATAAATTCGCTGTGCGAACAAATCGTGACTAATTGTTTTTCTGCACGTTTTTTAGAGTAGATAGCCGCTTTAATGCCTTGCAATGCTAAATGAGAAAATGGATCATTTGTCGACTTGGTTTGACTAAGATATGTGATAACCGGTTTCAAGGAAGAAACATGCCAAAATAATTTCAAGAGCCTTTGGGAACGCCAGTAGGCTAAACCCAGTTGGAGTGCTTTAGCAATAATAAGATACCACGACAGCACGGACATAAACACCAAGATAATAAAAATAACCAAAGAAATAATATTCAGATGTTGTATGAAGTGTGCAAACTTAAGTAGTATGGGTGAGACTTCCATTTTTATTCCTGCGCTGGTACGTCATTACCGTTAAGTTAAGCACCTAACTAGGGCGTATTCCCAGTATTCCCATTTCCCATTTTCACGAACAGTTAAGTACAACGGATACACGAAATAAACGGATAGTATTCGGGCATAAACAACGGACGCATTTCTATTTTTCCGCGAGAGCCAACGAACGCGCCAACCCCGAAGGGGGGGGCTATTCATATTCAACCCTTTCAGGGTTGGGTTCGTTGGTTCTAATCAAGCGTGAAAAGAAAAATGTGCCCTAAACAACTTGCTCAATTTGCTCAGTGACATAGTACTTTTTTCCCCAGGTTTCACCTGGGGCTATATTTTCAGGGTTGGGTTCGTTGGTTATAATCTGCTAAGAAAATAAAAATGCGCTTGGCTTGGCGATAGGAAGCAGAATTTGCAGACATTATTAAGCAGAGCTTGGTAGCGAGCAATTCTTATCCGTTTATTTCGCGTATCCGTTGTACTTGTCAAACGTAACTATGCCTTTGCTTAAAAGACAATAAGAAAACCAAAACCTTCGAGGTTTACCAAACCTCGACGGTTTTTGTCAATTCCCAGCCTCTTGCGCTAACAAAGCGTCTACATCATCTTCTAAAATCATTTCCCGTAGCAAAGGTATGTGATAAACATAACGGCTTTTGCCGTGCCGTTGAATCACAAAACCTAATACCAAACGCTCTAACGATTGTTTTAATTGTTCAGTGGTATAACTCACGCTGTGAGCATTCAACACTGCCCTCACTTCTTTTAAGCCAAACTTACCGGCTTTGACAGTCGCATAAACGATTAAACGATCTAAGTTTTTTTCTTGAGTGGCTTGCGGATCATTGTCGCTTAAATTGCCCCACCCCACCAAAGCGTCACGCACAGCATCACTGTACAATGCTTTCTCCAAATCGTTGGCTGCCAACACGCGCTGCGTTGGTTTTAAGTTTCTGAGCATTTCATGGCAAACAATTGCAATCAAATTAGCACGTTGTCCGGTTGCTTTAAGCAGCTTTTCTACGAGTTCAGGTGATGCGTAACGAATATTCATCAAAGCCATCGGCTCGGTGGCTAATTGACGACAAGCATCTTCTTCTAACGCGCCGACAGTGAGGGATTCACCAAAGTTTTTAAGCAGCGAGTGATAATCCAACGCCATTGCGGCAGATAGTTCCCAAAATCCAGCAAAGATAAAATGACACATCTCCTCTTCGCTTAGACTACGAAGTTGGTGAAGCACGGGATAACCGCTGGCAGTTTGGGCGCGGATAAATGAATCAGCGTCATCAATCAACACTAAACGCCATTGTCTTTGAGAAAGTTTTACCAAGTGAGTCAATAGAGTTGTCCAGTCACTGTCGCAAGCTAAGCCTAATTCAGCGGCTAAACGATCGTGTAAATTGTCATTCGATAACGCGATATAATGACAAATGACCGTACTACTATCACGATAATAACGATTTAAGCGTTTGAGTATGCTAGATTTACCCAATTGCTGCCCACCCAGCAGAAAATAATTGGCGGGTTCGTTATTCATGATCTGCGCTAACATCTGAGTGCGTCCAAAAAATATCGTGTCTTTGTTGACTCCGCCCCCCGTTTGATAGGGAGAAATTTGGGTGACTTTCAGTTGATTGACAAGCAAACGGACTAATACTGATGTCGGCTTGGGAGACAACAATAATTCGCTTAATTCCCGACTATCAGGCACAATCCACAAAGTGTTCTCGCCATTAGAACGTAACGCGGCGACTTGAGTATTGTCTACGCTGACAATCAAAACTTTTTGGTTTGTCGCATGTTGCCGCAAAAAAGCGGTGATTTCTGCGTCAGTCAAATCGGCATTGGGAAAATATAGCAAACTATGTTCAAAATTCAGCGGAAAACTGTCAGGCAACTGCAACGCGAATAAGCCAGCACTCATTTCTTCGACTTGTGCCCCTAAACGCGTTGCCAATATTTCCGCCCGTGTTGCTGGGGACATATTGACAAACTGAAGTGCCTCCTCTAACGATTTGTGAGGCACTGCACTCTTTGACAGCACGCTATCAAGACGACGAGTGCGCTGTAATAAATGATAGGCTTTGGGTAATGTCGACATCGGTAAAGTGAGCAACTCCTTAGCATTCGCCGATAAATTCACCACCAATGGGTGAGCATATAAATACAAGTAATACAACACGATACCCAAGAAGATAAGCAGTAGCGATAACAGCGCGTAGCTATACCACAGCGGCGCCGGCACAATCTGCGGTTGAGCGTCTACTGCCAGCACAACGCTTGACAACAGGAGTCCCCCCAAGCACACGATTGATTGACTTAACCATTTTTTATTCCATTTTGAAGGAGATGTCATCATAATTTTTATCAGTTGTTGCATAGTCCGTCTATGTAAAAGTATTTCGTGATGCTATCGCTTTTTT